>CAZQTM010000220.1:0-3739 GCA_964595855.1 uncultured Lachnospiraceae bacterium
TTTCAGCATTATATAATGGCATTGCAATAGATACCTTTGGCATGTTTTTCTCCCTATCATTCAACGCTTTTTTTACTAATATAGTCTATATACCCTTTTAAAGAACACTTATCGTCTATGGTTTTCCTTGCGTTTTTTCCCATTCTGATGACTTTCTCTCTATTTTCACTTAATTCTTTCAAATGTGAAGCCATGGTTTTTATATCATTTATTTCAACTACATAACCATTTGCTTCATTTACAAATTCTGTTATACCTGCCGTATTGGTAACCACCGGAACTGCTCCAGCTCCCATTCCTTCTAATATGGATAATCCCATTCCTTCCGAATCTGATGTGCTAACCACTACATCAACACCCATCCAAAATTCTCTCATTTTCTCGACCGGTAATTCACCCAGCAAATACACTTTAGATGAAAGGTCACTATCATCAATAAACGCCTTTAACGTTTTATAAAAACTACCGTCTCCGGCAATTACCATTTGATATTCTGTTCCTAACGCTTCCAGTTCATTTATTAGTGGGATTATTAAATCAACTCTTTTTTTAGCCTTATCTAATCTGGCACCTATTCCAATCGTAAATTTCTCATTTTCCTCTTTGGATATATTGACTACATCTATCGGAACCGCTTTATAGTATACCTTCTTTTCAGATATTTCATATTTCTCTATCATTTTTTTTCTAGTGTCACTACTTACACATAGGAAACTATCCACACAATTTTGAATATATTGGTTTCTCTTATAGTAACATCTCATATCATGATGAACCATTCCCAGAATAGAAACATCTTGAGGATAAATATTTTTTAATATGTATGCTGCCCAAAAGCTTTGCTCCATCCAATTTGCAATAAATACAAATGGAAGATATCCTTGCATATCTTTTGCAATGGACAATATTTCTCTTTCAAAATTTTCTTTAGAAACATTGAAATGTTTTGTATATTCTTCAAGATGGAACGGAATCTCTTTTTCTTCCATATCTGTATAAATCATTGCTGGAATTCCTTCCTTTATACATCCCTTTACCACTGTATATGCCCATGATTCGATTCCTCCTACTTGAATACCATGATCCAAGTCAATAATAATCTCTTTTTGTTTCCCTCTTTTTACCGTTCCAAATAAATCAGAATACTTTTCCATCCTTTGGTCCAGAAAGTTTTTTACATAACTCTCTCTTGTCTTTATTCTATCCGGACTAATACCCATTTTTCTTAATTGCAATTCGATTTCTTCATAATATACACTGGCGATAACTATATCAGCTAGATTTGTCCTTAAAATTACTGGTGGCTTTATTTCTATTCCTTCAAAATAACTTCCCCATTTTTTTTCTGAATTATCAACAAAATATTCACAGTTCAAGCCAATGGAATGCAACATTTTATATGTTTTTTTTCCTCCTACTGATGCACCAAATATTATCACTTTTTCCATTTAGCCACCATTATCTTCTACTTTTATCGGGTACATACGCAAATAGTTTCAACCACTTATGTACTACAATATAATTAGGATTTGCCTCTTTAATCAACTGTTCCAATACTTCTTTATCATCTTTTAAATGATAGGTACATATTGCTATCTTAGGTGCATATTTTTTCAAGGTGTTTCTTGCACCTTTTATCATGTTTCTTTCTGCACCCTCTATGTCCGCTTTAATAAAATCAACTTTTTCAATATTATGTACTGTAACAAAATGGTCTATCGTATCAACCTTAACTGTAATATTCCCATCGCCTTTATCACTGACAATACTTCCGCACATGCAATTATCTTTGTCATACGCCATTTGTATGGTTCCCTCTGTATCAGACAGTGCCGTATCCATCACAACAATATTACTGTAATACTTAGAGGTTTCCATTAACATATCTCTAACCTCTTCCACCGGCTCAAATGCATAGACTTTTCCATTTGGCGTTTTTTCAGATGCAAGACCAGTAAAAAGTCCAATATTGGCACCACAGTCAAATATGATATCTCCGTCTTCGATAACAACTTTATCAAATTCATATGGCCCCTCTACATATTCAAATAATTCATTTTCCCAAATATGTTTTTGTAAAATATCATTCATTTCATGCCAGGTGGACTTTCTGTCATGCATAAAAACATCCAATGGAAATTTCAAGCCTTTTAAGCAAATTATCCCATTTTTCTCATCTGTTCCTCTATGCACCGTCTCATTGTATTTTAATATTGCGTTATAATAGTCATTGATAAAAATTTCAGCATTCTTCTCATTATTTCCATACTGTCCTATATCATAAAAAGCTGCATTATATACCTCATCCGGTATTAACAAGACTTGTTCTTTTTTGATATTTATTTCTTTTGTAATTGTATCATATATTTGTTGTGCATATACCAATGAACTAATCAACAAAAAGTCAAATTCTGTATCTTCAATCTGTTTCGGTGATATAACCCGAATCTTATCAAAGGGCCAAAATACATATTCTCTTTTAACTGTACAATATTTATTACCTTTTGTAATATTGATGCTACACTCTTTACTATCAACAAATGCAACTATTTCTACCTTATCAAAATCAATACATCTTACACATCTTGCCAAGCAATTGTCACTAGTTCCCCATACAAGTACTTTCTTTTTTTCCATTCAAATGACCATACCTTTCTCAAGTCTAAAACATTTATGTTTCAGACACAATGCTCCAATCTATATCCACTTTTTCCTATACTATTTGCCCCATTTTGCATAGCAAAAACAATTTTTCCGTTTGTTTAAAGCTTTTTGCATACGTAAAATCTTCTTCGCTATATATTATATTGCACCAAGAGTCAATGTAATTATCCTGCAGCATATTATCTTGGAGTTTAAATATATGCTCACACATAATTAAATGTTTGTCATACATTTCAGGATTGTATTCCGTCTGAACAATACTATCTACAAACTGTTCCGCTACCTTCTGCTTTTCCTGTTCCTGCACTGTAATTGATATTTTTATTTTTTCAGAAACATTGCCTATGCTTCGAATAATGTTTCCAAGCCCTTCCATATCACCATTAAATTTGATAATCACGCTTTCCGCTTCTCCAAGCATCAGCTTTAGCCTGTTGCATACTTTGGGTCGAGGTAAAATCTTTCCTTCTGCAGCTTTTCCACATATACCATGTACTGCATCATCAAAAGCATACATCAGTGTTTTTACAATGTTGGTTTCACCTTTTAAATTTACACTATATATCATCTGAAACATTTCTTTTAAAATTGTTTCAGCAAACTGTTTCTTTTTTTCTTTTGATAATATCTTTAAGAAAAAACGAATTCGATTTCTCCACATATAGTAGTGAATGAATGTATTACCTGCATTTCTCCCCCCAGCTTTATGCCAAATCATTGATTTCCCATATACTGCAACTTTATAGCCCGCTTCATTAAAACGATATCCCCATTCTATATCATCCCAATAGATAAAATTTTCCTCTGGCATCAGACCTACTTCTCTTATTGCATCTGTACGGGTCATAAGAGAACATGCTGCCACATAGTCACAATAAGACACCTCTGGTATACTTACTCCGTCAATACAATTTTTATATTGATCCCTATGTAAATACTGCTGCCAGTCAATATTACCGCCATAACCCCATATCTGCTTTGGATAATCCATAAAATAGACCTTCGAGCCAACTATTCCAACTTTCAAGAAATCTTTCCATAACAAATATCCTTATCATTGCCTGTGCAACATTGC
>CAZQTM010000221.1:0-3729 GCA_964595855.1 uncultured Lachnospiraceae bacterium
AGAATCGGCAGATATTCACATATCACACTTTCTGCTCCCATAAGTGCCTCCAGTTCCATTCCTTCAATATCCATACTAATCAAACTGACATTAGAGTCAGCAAGAACATCATCCAGTTTAACAACATTCCCCTCTGTTTTTTTGCCCACAAAACGATTTACTGCTTCAATACGTGACTCTACTTCTGTTGGAAGAATTGTTAAATTGCTTTGCATACTAGCATATGCTAAACTCTCTCCCTCAAAACAAAATATTTTACTAAACTCTGAATAGTTTTCCAAGAAATAGAAAATCGTATCCCCTGTACTACCACCTACGCTGACAAACACTTCATCTTTACGATTTTCAAATAGACCATCTCCCATATATTTATGAACTGATGGCAAAATCGGAAGCATATAATAATCATTAACAAAAATACCTCGCAAATACTCGCAAAGCACCTCTTTAGACTTCTGATCACCCATCTGCCCTAAAACATTCATCATTTTTTCTCTGTTCTGTAGAAAATAATGTTGTCTATTAGCTTCCTCTATCCCAATAATATGATCACGAACAATTTCAACAATATCCACTACTCCCGATAAATATAATCTTCTTTTAATTTGTTCCAGACCAGTGCATAAAGAAGTTGCCATAACCACTAAATAATTATCGGGTTCTCTTTGTAACATAATATTTACATCCTCAAGTGTAATGACTCTTATTCCATAAAAATCAGTACCTGCTTTTTTACAATTGGAATCAATCACAGCAACTGGATTAATCTGTTTTCTTCGAAGCCAAGATAAAACATAACAGCCCCTACTACCTGCCCCAAAAAGAAGGACCTTCATTTTCCCATACTTTACTTTAAAAGGAATAATCGCCTCATCTCCGAATTCCTCCATTGGTCGACAAGGAACTGATTGATCTCCATCAAATATTTGATTTAAATAATCGCAAATATCACCTATATATTCCATTCACATTCACTTCTTTCTCAACTTCTCTTTCTGAAATCGGTAACTTAATATTTCCCATGACTTACACAATACTCTATCAACCAATTTTTTGTAACAATTTCATCTTCTTTCACACCTATTTGAACCAATTTGCTTCTGATTTCCTGATAGTATTTCTCGCTTCCAATTACTATTTTATCATATGGAATGCAACGAATTAGCGATGGAGAAATAATCAATTTTCCATTTATTCTAGAAAACTCTTTCATCTCATCAGAATCAATGTAGGCTCGAATATCAAAAACATGTTCTTCCAAACCATTAAGAATGTTTTTTGCATAGCTTCCTGTTCCATAAATCAACAGCTTCGGAGCATCATCATGCTCTTCCATGCTCATTTCTAAAAAATAGTATTTTATTGCCTGCATCTGCATCTGCATAACAAATTCCGTAAGCACATCCTTCTTGGCCAAATCACCATATTTCATTTCAGGAGTTAATTGATTATCGTCATATAATGGTGTGTGTATTAAATCCACATTCTCGTCAAATTCTTCTTTTCTACAGTCCTCTCTCTCTTGTAAATATGATAATTGAGCTTCTCGAATAATATCTAAATTTCCATGTTTCCACTTTTCAAATAAAATTCTTTGAACCATGCCATCATACTCTCCACATCTATGATGGTTGATTTCATTGATTACACCGCCACACACCTTACATAAAAACTGCTCTTTGCTAATAAAAGGAAAGTGAGCAAGATATAATTTGGAAAGTTCTCTACGCTCTACATCCCAAGCTGCAGAAACATTATGGCTTCCCGATAATAGCACTAAGTGTTTTTCCTTAATTAAACGTACAGGCAAAATCACTTTTGAGTATGTATTCCATCGATTCGAGCAAGAATACATAATTCGCTTTGGAATGAATTCTTCAGAACTAGAATCAGTACTTTTCATTAAAAATAACTTCCATTTTAATATACTAATACAATCAGAAGGTATTTTCTCTAACTCCTCAAGAGTATTCTTTCCGTCACTAGTTGCAAGAAATTCGTCTGCATCCAAGGGCAGAATAAAGTCACACTCCATACGACTAACAATCATATTAATATATTTGTTTCGAACCACATATTCCGAAAAATTTATCATTTTTTCATTGTATGTGTACAAATTATACCCTTCTTCTTTTAGAAGTTCTATAATCTCAAGAGTGTTATCGGTACAACTGTTATCATAAACGAAAACTATCGCGTCCAAAAACTGCATATTATGTCTTATAAATGACTCAATAATAAGTGCTTCATTTCGAATCATTGTTAGTGCAACTCTCTTGCTCACCTTAGTTCCTCCATCCCCTGACGACTGCTCTTCTCAGTTTCGGATTGTAACACTCTTGCTGTGCCCCAACAGGATACCACATATAACCTGACGTCAGTTGTGTTTCTAATCCATAGCTATTCAATTCCTCCAGAATCAATTTCTCATCGTAATCGTTATGATAGCAGCAAACAGCAAATTTAATTCTTTCTGATTTATTCACCATACAAGATATTTTTGTCAATGCTTCTACTTCGCATCCTTCAATATCCATTTTGACAAAATTCACGCTGTCTACAATAGCTGAATCCAAACACGTCGTTCTGTCACCATCAAAATCTGTTAACATTTTGGGAATAATCGTGACCTTGTCACTATAATCTGCAAAGGTATACTGTAATGCTTCTATCCAATCCTGATCTGATTCGATTAGATATAGCTTGGAAGCTCTGTCTACGATGTCCAATGCAAAATTTCCTTCTGCAACACCCGCATCCACTACTACATCTCCATCACAAACGTCAAAACTGTCGGACAAATATCTATGTGGTGAATGTTGATCCTGTTCAATCATTATATTTTTATAATACCATTTTACCTCATTTTCAGTTTTAAAGTGCCTGCTAAAATACATTCTTTTCAAATTATGCATCACATAAAACAGACCAGCTACTTCATCAAAGCACACTTCAACAAGAAAATCCTGATATTTCTCAATGAATGGTGCATTAAATACCTCTAGCCTATTTTCCTGTATATACTGTATCTCTTTTTCAATTTCAGTATTATTTGTTCCTTTATACCTGTTAATGAGTCTCTTCTTTGTAAAATACCGAAAATTATCAATCTTGCCCCGCGACACATGCAATTCATTAATTAATTGTTCTTCAATATCATTAAAAAAAGTACTACAAACAATAATTCTGTCATAATCCACTTTTACTGCTTCCTTAGGAGAGTAAATCAAATATCCAAAATACTCAGTGTTATGCTTCTTCTCGTCATTGTCGATATACCCTATAATCTCTATTGAGTATAAAAGATCCGAAAACCTTTCTCGTATTGTTCGTTCATTTTTCCCAGTACCCCAAATAAAAACTCGTTCTTTTTCCATTCTTAATTCCACCCTCAATATAATTTTTCTGGCCTAGACATTTGACCTCTTATCAAATAAATTTATATACAAAAAAAGCTTTACATCTCTCTTCCAAGGTACAAAGCCTGCTGTTCTCTGTTATCCGTTATTCTATCTGTCTTCATATGTGCCGACTCCATTCATATTCTATGAATCCATACTATTAGCGGTCTTTCATCCCAAAACGATTATCAATGTAGTTATCGGCGATTATTACAAATTTCTTTAGAATTATTTTCATGAGGTTTCTAGAACAAGAAAAACACAATGTCATTTACTGTTCAAATGCCATTACCCTTTTTGATACAATTTATCGAGTATAATAATTCTC
>CAZQTM010000222.1:0-3712 GCA_964595855.1 uncultured Lachnospiraceae bacterium
AAAAAAAGGATACAAATACTGATTAAGTATCTGTATCCTTCCTTCATTATAGTGTTATTCCATAATTATTTTGCGCAAACGTTAACTGCCTTTAATTTTCTTGCATCCTTAGGATCTTTTTCTACATCAAAAGTAACTTTCTGTCCTTCTTCTAATGTTTTGAATCCGTTAGTAACGATTGAAGAAAAGTGAACAAAGATATCTTCTCCGCCTTCATCATTTGTTAAAAAACCATAACCTTTTTGTGCATTAAACCATTTTACTGTACCGTTCATTTCAGTACCTCCTTTAAAATTAAACCAAAGAAAAAGCTGATAAAGATGCAAATCATTTCAAAATGACTTGGTATCCCGGTCAGCTTCAAAATTCATGTGATTTATGACTAAGAATAGCATCTTGTAATAAATATGTCAACTAAAATATATTAAATTTTTATAAATTATTTTATTTACTTACATCTATCCATTTAACAGAATTTGAATATTTCACTAATTCTTCTATCGAAAGTTCTATTACACTATTACTACTTCCGCATGCAGGAAATACCGTATCAAAACGTTTTAATGATTCATCTAGATAAACTTTTACACCGCTATGAATAGCAAATGGACAAACACCACCTACTGAATGACCGATCAAAGATTCTACCTGTTCATATGGTATCATCCTTGCTTTTGTTCCAAATTCCTGTTTGTATTTTGAATTGTCAATTTTTTTGTCCCCTGAGGTAACAATTAAAATTGATTCATCAACACATAGTAAGGAAATAGTTTTTGCTATTCTCGATTCCTCACAATTTAAAGCTTTTGCTGCAAGTTCTACCGTAGCACTTGAATCATCAAGGAGCCTGACCCTATCCTGCATTCCATATTGTTCAAAATAATCTTTCACTTTTGCATAAGACATCATTTTTTCCTCTTCAGTTTAACCGTTGCTATATCATTTTCATCATAAGCACTTGATATAATTTCATGATTGGCCTGTCTTGAATAAACACCAGCAAAAACACCATTATAAACATAAAGCCCTGTTAAATTACTATGTTCTGTGAATGTAGGATGATTTTTTCTGAAATCTATATTTTCTGACTGATAAGGCATGACAAATTCCTGTAAAATGTAATTTTTATTTCTATTTTCTCTAACCGCCTTTTTCCAATCCTTGTCAGAATAGTTTACCCCTGCAAAAATTCCTCTGGCACCATATGAATTTTTAGGTTTAATTAACCATTTATCTTTATTTTCAATAACATGATAATCTCTTATGGAGCTATCCGTTAGTTCAGTCGTAAATGGAATATGCTCTTCAATAAATTCTTGTTCCTCTTTTGTCAGGAAAGATCGTGTTTGTATATCCCTTAGAATATAAAACAATGATTTATCATGTGCAATCTGAGTACAAAAACTTCCAATGCAGCATACTTTATGAAGTGCAACTGCTTGTAAAAATGGTTTTACAAATTTCTCATGTTCCAATATATCAGATGTAACCGCTCTTCTGTAAACGATATCAATAAAATCGCCATCTTTATCGATTAAATGCTGTCCATCGAATGTCATTTCTCTAATATCACATATTTTTGCTCGGTATCCAGCCTTTTCAAAACTTAATCTGAATTGTTCAAATTCCTCCATAGAACAACCAAGTTCAAGGAAATCAACAATTCCTACCGTTGGATTTTCTTTTTTGTATTGGTACGTCTTATATATCTCACCAAAGGCTTCTACTAGTGAATCAAATAATTCAAACCCTTCTATATCATAGTCCTGACTTAATGCTTCATAAAGTTGAGTTCGTTCAAATGCATGATATAGTTCTCTGTCCTCATTCATTGCACTTGAACCATCAGTATTAAATTCGCAAAACTGAAAGCTTCCGTCATCTTCATTTAGAAAAATATCAACTCTTGCTACAGGTAACAGATTCGTATACTTTGGTACATTTAAAATTAATTCTTTTAAATGTGATGAAAAGCCAAATAATTCCCTGTAATCTTCATCTGCTATATAATGTTCCATTACTTTTCTCATAATACATACCATAGTCTCTGATATATACTTAAGATACTTTGCACTTTCCTCATTAAAGATTTTAGGAATATAGAGGGAATAAATCGTTTTTCCCTTATATTTTGCTGTGGATTGTTCTAAATAATCTAAGGACACCTCTGCCTTTCTTTTATGAGCTTCAAAATTGTTCTCAATTTCTTTTTTACATAGCTGTTCAATTTCTTTTAAGGATGGTTCCATCTTTAATTTTCTCCTCAAAACTTAATAATATTTGCTTTTCGTCTTCTGATATATGCTTTAATATTACCGGCAGTAATCCTAAGATAATATTTTGTTCATGAATCGTTTCTAAATTTTCTAATGTTTCTTTGGTATTGGTAAACAGACCCTTTATCAGTATCAAATAGCACACTGCTGATTCTATCGGCATACTGTCAGCATATCTAATTTCAAGATAGTTCTTTAATCTTATCATTGGAAAAACCATAGAAAGTACATGTTCCATTTCTTTTTCACTTAATTCTCTCTCATTACAGATTTCTCCAATAGTTCTTTCTGAGTAAGTTTCTATATCATTTGTTAAATCTACTATAACTGGTGCCTGCATCACAAAATCAATGTACTCATTAAAGGTAAGTTTTCCATTCTTATAAAATGGCTGTATGTCTACACGTCTTTCATCTGTATAATTCCAGATATAAAAACGAGGTATCTCACCTTGCGTATTGCCGCCTTCATAATATGGTGTATTGAGACAAACTTTCCCTAAAACCGGCATTAGTATTGTGGCTAATCTATATTTTGTAGTAAAATCGGTTTCACTGTAATAGTCGATGGAAACCTGCGTAGAAGCACTTCCTCTCATCATCTGCCGACCATATGGACCTATCTTCTGAAAATAACGGTCCATGAATTCGTATCTCTTTTTAGGTATTAAATCTAAAGTATCTGCATTTTCTTTTGGCCGATACCCATACGTAATGATACGATACCCCCATAAATCAAGAATGGGTTCTATTTCTGAATAAAAGTTATCATATAACTGATTAATTCGATTAATATTGCTCTGTGGAGATATACTGATTTCTAACTGAGCTGCCGGTTCCAAAGAAATCGTAATATCTTGACGTATCAAACCGATAATATGTCCTTCTGATTCAATTGTATCTGAATATAGAGGCACCATTTTTTTTAATAGTGCCTCTATTCCATGCTCACCATAGTATGAAATACTTTCATTAGATTCTTTTTTAACGATAAAATGCTCTAATTCCAGTCCAAATTGTAATGGACTAGAATTAGGTTTACATCCATTTTTAAAATATTGTAACATTTTATCCCTATTTATCTTCATATAATTCTTCATCTTTAAGCCTCATTAACCAATTTTATTTTAGTATTCCTCAATTATCCAAAATTAGTCTGCCATCTCGTGCTCATTCTAGCAACAACCAAGGCAATAGTCAAATATGATATACTTATTTAATTTGAATTTGTCTTGGATTGGAGTAATCCATATCAGTAAGTGTAACCATGAAGTCTGTACCAATATATTCAATCACCTCAATATGTTTATTCTCTGGTGCTTGATATATTTCTTCATTTTCCATATCAAACACGGAATCATTATCTAAAAATAGAAAGCTGTTTAAATCATCCTGAACCCAGGCCATCTGACTTCCATATGTAGAAAATATGAAATC
>CAZQTM010000223.1:0-3697 GCA_964595855.1 uncultured Lachnospiraceae bacterium
CTGCTAAATCATCTCATTTTGTCTATGAAGCATCGGATCCTCATATTTATCCATAAAATCTTCTCCAAGATATATGATTTCATCCGCAAAATGAATCGAATCCACCACTGTAAATACAGATATTAATCTCTTCACTCTTAAATTTGGAATATCATTCATAATTTCCATTGGGAATTTACCTTCAATCACGATACTATCTGGAAACTCTTTTCTATAATCAAGTACATCTCTCGGATGTGGTTTTATATAAACTGTACAACCTTTTCCAAACTCATTCACAATATCATGAAACAGACGCTTTCTTGTCTCTAAATCGCATAATGGCTCCGTTAATACCATGATACTGTCTTTGCCTTTATCTTGTTTTTGCATCTGTTCTTCCAGCTTATCAATATTATCCATAAATATCGATACAAGAAGTTTCTTATCTTCCTTTTTAACCCCATTAACAAGTTCATTTCTAGGTCTTTCAATATATTTCTTAATCGGGTATGGTAAACAAGCTATATTATTTACTTCCATGTCGATACAGTATTTTGCATAACCATTCTGGATGAATATAAGATTAAGGGATGCTAAAAACGACTTTAGTTTGAAATGCCCGCGATTATCATAACGAGCCGTATCATATGTACTGATACAATCCAGTCCATCTTCCACTGCATGATATGGAATTTTTTTATAACTTAAGTAATAACCTATGGGATCTGAATCACAGAATACATAAATCTGTTTATATTCTTTAAAATTAACAGGGACATAAGGTTCCTGAAGTTTTCCGAGAAGCTTCGTATACTTTATTCTATAGAGCATATTAAAGAATATATTGCCCTTATCCTCATGATATTTCATAAGTTCAGGGAAATTAATATCCTCTTTTTCATCAAATTCATAAACTGCTTCAAATAAGCCGGACTCCCTTGCCCTGCTTTTTAAATTACCGAAATCATTTGACATCCTGCTTAAGATAAGAGTAGCTTTTCCTCTCTCTTCTTTCGCCAGATTCAGCTCCTTTAAAACAGATATATATGCATGATAATACGTATGACATACATAAACTCTATCTTTCATAATTTTAGTTCCCTGCTATTGTTATTTTGATTCCTTTTAATGCATCCGTGGCAATTTGCAGTGCCTCATCTGCGGTATCTGCTGTTGCAACGATATGTCCAAGGCGGTCATTACTGCTCTGGGTATCATGAATATGGTCACCAATTTTTTTATAAAGTACAATTTCTTCGATACCAGTTTTATTTTCCAGATCTTTTTCAATTTCTATGTTTTGTATGGTACCCTGATTGCTTTGTATAAAGCAAATGGCTGATCCTTTGTTTATTTTTTTATCAATATCCACTTTCCCGCCAGTAGCAAGAATAATGGAATTTCCAACCAAATCCACTCCTGTTGAAAGTGGAACAAGCTTAGAGGTTATAAAATCTCCTCCCAGTCTTGCTGCTATCTCAACAATTTTAGGACCATCCTTTGTAATTTTCATCTCTGTATGGGAAGGACAATTAATAAAACCAATAGCCTTTGCAGCTTCCTTCGTGATTCTAATAATTTCTTCCTGTATGTTTATCGGAAGGTTACTTGGTTCAGAATGTCCTATTTCAACAAAAAATGGTGGCGGTGTCGTAATTTTATCTGTAATCGTGATAACCGTAGTATTCCCATCTATCGTCAGCGATTCTACACTAACTTCCTGTCCGGTCATAAATTCTTCTACCATCACTATACCATTTTTTGAGTTCGATTTACTGAATTCATAAACCTCTATCATCTTTTCTTCTGAAGCATTTTCAAGTAATACAACGCCTCTACTACCGGCATTATCAGCAGGTTTCACGATACAATAACCATTTAGCTCTTTCACAGCTGTCTGATACTCATCAATATTATGTGCAACAAAATACCTGGGAATTGGCAGTTGAAATTCTTTTAATCTGTCACGCATGTTACTCTTAATGGTTGCACAAAGCGAATCTTCATAGGAAAGATCCGGTTTTTTTCCAAGTTTCTCATTGACATAAGCAGCAGTGCGAACAGGTCCGTCACTGGTCGAGGTTAGTACCACATCTGGTTTATATATAAGTGCCTGTCTTAATACTTCCTCTTTATCAAGTGTACTGACAACAAGCTTCACATCTGCTAAAGGGAATCCAACTGCATCCTTATCATAATCAACTAAGATAATCCGATATCCAAGTTGTTTCGCCTTTTTGATAGCCGGAACCTGTAATGCACTGGCACCTAATATCATCATTGTTTTCTGCATGTAATTCTTCCTTTTCTAAATGGTTAGTCTATATACTTCCAGTCTAGTGGTGTTCCTGCTTTTAAATCTGTCTTTGCTTTTTTACCTAATATCTCTTCATAATACATTGTATGCATACCAAATGCAGGTCGAACGCTTCTTACATTTTTCTCGCTAAATTCGTCTCCTGCTTTCATATCATTTGTAATGAATAGGGAGCGTCCATCTTCTCTACTCTTTTTCTGCTTTTCCGTCAATTCATAAGTAACTCTTCCCAAAGCCTTTTCCACAATACGAATATCACTGACCATTTTTGCAAATTCATCTGGTTCCATTGAAAAAGCAGCATCCGGTCCGCCATCTTCTCTTTTTAGTGTAAGATGTTTTTCAACCATCTTCGCACCAAGTGCAACACTTGAAACGGCAACTGCCGTACCCATACTATGATCCGATAATCCTGCTATACAATCAAAAACAGTAGACATATTTGGAATTACCTTTATATTCATATCTTCATAAGGTGAAGGATAAGTAGACGTACATTTTAATAATACGATCTGATCATTTCCTTCTTCCTTACATACTTTCAGTGCCCTTTCAATATCCTCTAGATAAGCGATTCCTGTTGCAAATATAATAGGCTTTCCCAGTTTTGCAATTTTTCGTATAAGTGGAATATCATTAATTTCAAAAGATGCCACTTTAAATGCCGGCATATTCATTTCCTGCATAAAATCTACTGCAGTTGGATCAAATGGAGAGGAGAAACATTCCATTCCAAGATCATTTGCATATTTCATTAAATCAGGCTGCCAATCCCATGGAGTATATGCTTCTTCATAAAGCTTGTGCAGGCTTGTTCCATCCCAGATTGTACCTTGTGTAATCTGAAAATATTCATTATCACAATTAAGTGTAATGGTATCTGCTGTATATGTCTGCAGTTTTACGGCATCTGCCCCTGCATCCTTCGCTGCTTTAATAATGGCCTTTGCACGTTCAAAATTCTGAAGATGATTTGCTGATACTTCAGCTACAATAAAGGTTTTTTCTCCTTCGCCTACATAGCGGTTGCCAATCCTTAATCTATTTTTCATTCTTAAGACCTTCCTTCATTATCCTATATTTTATTTCAGCCAGTTCCCAGTCAGATTCGTTATCAATATCCTGAACTTCTCTTTCCGGCATAATAATGGATATATAGTCATCATCCACATTTCCATTTTTCTGAAGGTATTTATTTACATCATAACAATAAAACTGTCCACAGTCATGATACATTGTCTCTAAATCCTGTGACCGTTTTGTGGCATTTTCAGGATAACAATATTGCAATCTGCCACTTTTTTCGACCATGCCTCTTTGAGGTGGAAACGAAAAACTAACAACCGGCATAATACCGGCAGCATCGCTTTTTATTAGCTTTTGCATTGCCTGATTCAG
>CAZQTM010000224.1:0-1219 GCA_964595855.1 uncultured Lachnospiraceae bacterium
GACTCCGGATATGTCAGATTTCCATGCTCCTGAACTATCAGATAGTTATAAACAAGTGTAGATACCCCCATGCCAAATAGTACTCCTCCTACACCAGCCACAAAACCTTCTAAGAAAGATACCTTGGCTCCTATTAGGAAAATGGCAGGCAGAACAAAAATCATTCCACTTGCTATAGATTCACCTCCGCTGGACATTCCCTGTACAAGATTCTTTCCTAAAATACCTTTACTTTTAGAGAATAATGTAATTAATCCGGAACCTATGATTGAACCCGGAATACCAGCTGCCACTGTTAATCCCGATTTCATTCCAGAGTATGCAGTGGATGCAGAAAAAAGTATCGCCAACAAAATACCAATCAACCAAACCGCTGTATTGCCGCCATTTCTTGAACCACTATCGATATATGGTACATAATTCTTCCCTGTAACACCACCATATGCATCCTTTGATAATTGTTTATGCACTGCTATCTCTCCTTTGCAATTCTTTCTTAACCTAATTTACTAATATGCATTATTTACAATAATTTCAATTTTATGTAATAACCTTGACCGGAAAGCAAAAAAAGACTGATACATTTGTACCAGTCTGATTTTATTTATTAATTTGTAAATAACTGAGTCCAGTAAATTGTTCCACTAGAATTTTTTACATTACCAACTCCAATTTTAGAGAAACTTGAATTCATAATATTTGCCCTGTGACCTTCACTGTTCATCCATGCAGTTACTACTGCTTCAGGAGTCTTTTGTCCCCATGCAATGTTTTCTCCAGCTAATTTGTATGATATGTTGTTTTCTTTTAAAACAGTTGAAAAGCTAGAACCATTTGGACGAGTATGTGAAAAATTATTAATAATTTCATTTGAACGAATAGTAGCTGCTTTTTCTAATTGTGAATCTAAAGTTAAAGCTGCTAATCCTGCTTTTGCCCTTTCAACGTTTACTAGTCTTACTACTTCCTGAGCAAATGTAAGATTTGTATCCTGTTGAATATCATTGTTATTTTCGGCATTATTATTGATGTTATTATTTGTATTATTGTTGATTTCTTTGTTGCTATTGACGTTATTGTTTGTGGATTTTTCTGTATTATTGTTTGTGGTTTTTTCTGTATTTTTGCTTGTATTATTAGGTTTACTGTTGCAATTATTCTTAATATTGGTATTGTCATTATTAATATCGTTTATATTACAGTCCTTACCTGATAAAAC
>CAZQTM010000224.1:1319-3685 GCA_964595855.1 uncultured Lachnospiraceae bacterium
TATACCCCTTATTTGTTTTCTTATTGGTAGGATAGAAGTAGGTGAAACGGATAATTCATCTATTCCCATCTTTAAAAAGGTTTCCGTCAATGATAAGTCAGCACCCAATTCACCACATATGCCAACCCAGGCTCCTCCTTTATGACCATTTTCTATTGTCATCTGAATTAATTTAAGAACAGCTGGATGGTGAGGATCATAAAAATTATCTAGTTTAGGATTCTGTCGATCTATCGCTAACGTATATTGGGTAAGGTCATTCGTTCCAATACTAAAAAAATCAACCTCTTTGGCAAGTTCCTCACTGATCATGACTGCTGCCGGAGTTTCTATCATAATTCCTTCTTCAATATGATCTTTGAAAGGAACTTCTTGTCCTTTTAATTCATCCTTTACCAGCCTCATAATTTCCTTTATTCTTCTGACTTCTGATAAAGAAATAATCATTGGATACATAATCGAAATATTTCCATACATGCTTGCACGTAACAATGCTCTTAACTGAGTCTTAAAAATATCTGTCCTAGTCAGGCATATTCTTATTGCACGATATCCCAATGCAGGATTATCCTCCTCATCCAGATTGAAATAATCTACCTGTTTGTCAGCACCTATATCCAATGTACGTATTATGACTTTCTTTCCAGCCATTGTTTCTGCAACCCTTTTATAAGCCTGAAATTGTTCCTCTTCTGTTGGATAACGATCCGCTTCCAAATACAGAAATTCACTTCTGAAAAGTCCAATACCCTGGGCATCATTCAATAGAACCTGTCCTACATCACTTACATTTCCGATATTTGCATATAAATTAATATGTTTTCCATCTAATGTAATATTGTCCTTTCCTTTAAGATTCTGTAACATTTCTTTCTTTTCTATATTATCTTTTTGCTTTTCTTGCATTGCATGTAACAATTCTGGAACCGGATTAATATAGAACATATCGTTATAACCATCGATAATTCCAATCTGTCCATCCCATTCCTTTTTTATATCTGCTCCTATTAAAGCAGGTATATCCATTGTTCTTGCAAGTATCGCTGTATGCGAATTAAGCGAACCCAATCTGGTTACAAAACCAAGTAATTTACTTTTATCTAACTGTACGGTTTCACTTGGAGCTAAATCTTCTGCAACTAAAATTACTTTTTCTTCTATTGTATTCTCAGCAATATCCTTACCCATAAGTACTCTTATTAGTCTCTCTGATATATCTTTTACATCAGTTGCTCTTGCCTTCATATACTCATCATCCATTGATGCAAACATTTCTGACATATTATCCCCAGTCAATGCAACTGCATACTCCGCATTTACACCTTGGGTTGAAATAATATTCTCAATAGACTCACAATAATCATCATCCTCCAACATCATCGCATGGATTTCAATTATTGCTGCATTCACTTCTCCTACTTCCGTTATTGCTTTATCATATAATATGTGTAGTTCCTCAATCGCTTTTTTACTGGCTTCACGGTAGCGTATCAATTCCTTTTGAACATCATTTACTTTTTTACGAGACACGTCCTGCTGTACTACCCTCTTATAAAATTGTATCTTACCAATTGCAATTCCCTTCAGTATTGATTTTCCTTTAGCAATTTCCATAAACCTGTCTCCTTAGTTCATTTTATAAATTCTCTTCAAAAAATTGCTTTAAAGCAGGACCCGCTGTATCTTCATCGTCCCCTTCAACCATTACTGTAATGGTATCGCCACACTTTACGCCAAGACTCATCAATGCCATAAGCTTATTACCATCTGCACTCTTATCTCCTTTGGTAATGGTTACTTTACTGGTATATTCCTTTACCTTTTTCACCAGACTTCCTGCTGGTCTTGCATGTATACCCACATTATCCTTGATTACATATTCAAATGTCATATTCAGTTCTCCTTTTCCTATCACTTTTATTAAAATAATAATTTCTAATTACAGTATCTTTACTTCTTATATTTCTATTCTTCACAATCTTAGAAATAATAAAGAAAAAGACCCTTATCACTCAATGGACCTATCCTGCCTGTTTGGCAGAAAAGTTCGTATGATAACGGTCTCTTTTCATTCAAATAATTAATGTTCAAAAAAATTCTTTATATAAAGCAACTTGATCGTATATACATCGCCATCCACTGTTGGCTCCTGCAGTCACGCAAATGAACTCTTTTCCATCATTGCCTTTTGCAAAACTAACTGCACAGTTCTTTGACTGTACGACATATCCTGTTTTTCCACCTAACACCTCACCCCCTGAATCCTTATCTTCTATTCTACGTAAAAACCAATTCGATATTATGATTCCATCGGGATGTTCCTTTGTTTTACAGGTTGTATAAGTATGAGTGGATAATACTTCCTT
>CAZQTM010000225.1:0-3662 GCA_964595855.1 uncultured Lachnospiraceae bacterium
CAAGACATAACTTGCAAACACACGCCTTACACCTTATAATCGGTGTAAGGCGTTTTTTCTTAAAGGGAATGAATGAAAGAGAGGAATACATATGGATTTAAAGGGACGTCATTTTTTAAAGTTATTGGATTACACTCCAGAAGAAATCAGTTACTTACTTGATTTGTCAGCACAGTTGAAAGATAAAAAGAAAAAGGGAATTATGACGGATGTTTTAAAAGGAAAGAATGTTGCACTGATTTTTGAGAAAACTTCAACAAGAACCCGCTGTTCTTTTGAAGTAGCAGCACATGACCTTGGTATGGGAACAACCTACTTAGATCCAATTGGTTCCCAGATTGGTAAGAAGGAAAGCATTGCAGATACAGCAAGAGTACTGGGAAGAATGTATGATGGAATAGAGTATCGTGGATTTGAACAGGATATTGTTGAAGGTTTGGCAAAATATGCAGGTGTACCGGTTTGGAATGGATTAACAAATGAGTTTCATCCAACACAGATGTTAGCCGATCTTTTAACAATAAAAGAGCATTTTGGCAAGATAAAAGGAATAAGGCTTGTATACATGGGAGATGCCCGTTACAACATGGCAAATTCCTGGATGGTTGCCAGTGCAAAAATGGGAATGCATTTAACTTTATGCTCTCATAAGGATTATTTGCCGGATCCTGAATTAGTTACTATCTGTAAAAAGATTGCGGCTGAGAATGAAGGAAGTATCACCTTAACAGATGATCCGATTGATGGAACTAAAAATCAGGATGTTGTATATACAGATGTCTGGGTATCCATGGGGGAACCGGATGAAGTATGGGAAAAGAGAATCACAGAGTTAAAGCCTTATCAGGTTAACAAGGATGTTATGATGCGTGCTGGTGATAACGCTGTATTTATGCACTGTCTCCCGGCATTCCATGATTTGAATACAAAGACCGGAAAAGAAAAGGGAGAACAGTTTGGCATTACAGAGATGGAAGTAACCGATGAGGTATTTGAGTCTTCCCAGTCTATTGTATTTGATGAAGCGGAAAATCGTATGCATACAATAAAAGCTATTATGGCTTCGACTTTAGGCGCATTTTAACTATAAGGGGATACTATGGATTTAAAAAGTAATATACTGACTCTTTTAAGAAACCAGCAGGAATACATTTCGGGACAGGAGCTATGTGATAATTTTGGTGTATCACGTACAGCAATCTGGAAAGCAGTGAATTCTTTAAAAGAGGATGGATATGAGATTGAAGCGGTAAAAAATAAAGGCTATATGCTGATATCCTATCCGGACATCATAAGTAAAAGTGAAATAGCAAGCAGGCTAAAGACCAAATGGATTGGAAAGGAACTTTATTATTATGAGGAAACCCTTTCCACCAATCTGGATGCCAAGACTCTCGCCCAAAAGGGTGTAGCAGATGGTACGGTAGTGGTAGCTGATTGCCAGACAAATGGCCGTGGCAGAAGAGGAAGAGACTGGGAATCCCCTAAGGGGACATCCATATCTTTTTCCATTTTATTGCGTCCCAATATAGAACCAAATAATGCTCCTATGATTACCTTAATAAAGGCAATGGCTGTCGTAAAGGCACTGGAAGAAGTCTGCGCCCTGGAATCCAAAATAAAATGGCCAAATGATGTTGTGGTAAATGGGAAAAAAGTATGTGGTATTTTAACTGAGATGAGTGTGGAAACTGATTACATCCATTACGTTGTTGTGGGAACCGGAATTAACGTAAATCAGGAATCCGTACCGGAAGAACTAAAACAAAAGGCTACGTCTCTTCGAATTGAAAAGGGCAGAAAGATTGTACGTGCTGATGTATTGGAACATGTACTTTATTGGTTTGAGTATTATTATGAGATCTTTTTAAATACCGGAGATCTGTCAGCGCTAAAGGATGAATATAATCAAATGCTTGTCAGTTTACAAAAAGAAGTCAATGTTCTTGATCCCAAAGGAAATTATCAGGGAATCTCCCAAGGTATCAATGAAAAAGGTGAACTGATTGTGCAGCTAAAAGACGGCACCATACAGAATGTATATGCCGGAGAAGTTTCTGTAAGGGGACTGTATGGTTACGTTTAATATATGGAAATAGCAATAGAAACAGGAGATTAATATGTCTCAGAATAAGACAGTATTATGTGGCGCGAATGCCTATGAGAAAAAATATTATTTCAATAAGGAATTTGATAAAATTCCCGATTCCATAAAGGAAGAATTGCACATTATCTGTGTTTTGTTTACCGAAGAGGTGGGTGGAGTTTTTACCATGTGCTTTGAAGAAGATGGCACACTTGATTTTGTAACAAATGCTTCAGAAGAGGACTACCTGTTTGATGAAATTGGCAGTGGACTCCTTATCCGGAAAATCAGGGATACCAAACAGGAACTGTTACAGTCTTTAACACTTTACTACAAAGTGCTTTTTTTACACGAAGATGTATCGGGTTATTTGGATAAAGAAGACTAAAATGGAGGAAGAAAATGATTCTTGTTGTGGATGTTGGAAATACAAATATCACATATGGTGTATATAAAGAGGACAAACTGATTACCACATTTCGTATGATGTCCAAGATGCTTCGTACATCTGACGAGTATGGAATCAGTATCAGTGAGTTATTACATGCAAATAACATAGAAAAAGTTACAGGCTGCATTATTGCAAGTGTAGTACCGAATATCATGCATTCACTGGTTGGAGCAATTAAACGTTACTTGAAGGTTACACCTGTTATCGTAGGAACGGGTATTAAGACAGGTATCAAAATCATCACGGAGAACCCGAAAGAAATCGGACCGGATCGAATTGTTGATGCAGTTGCTGCTTATGAAAAATATGGTGGACCGATATTGGTGCTTGACTTTGGAACAGCAACTACCTATGATCTTATCACTGAGGACGGTTGTTTTACTGCCGGTATTACCGCTCCGGGTATAAGAATTTCAGCAAAAGCATTGTGGGAAGATACTGCAAGATTACCGGAGGTTGAAATTAAAAAGCCTGCATCTATACTTGCACAGGATACTATTTCCAGTATGCAGGCCGGCCTTGTGTATGGACAGATTGGACAGACAGAGTATATAATTGGTCAGGTCAAAAAGGAATCCGGCTATGACAATCTGAAAGTGGTTGCAACCGGCGGACTTGGCAGGATTATTTCGGATGAGACAGATGCCATTCAAGTATATGACAGCGCATTAACACTGGATGGTCTTAAGATTATCTATGATAAAAATAGAAAATAAATGTAACACGGAGTTTTCAAATGAAGTCACTAAAAATCGGTAACGTAACATTAGCAAATAATCTCATACTAGCTCCAATGGCAGGTGTAACAGACCTGCCTTTTCGTTTGCTATGCAAGGAACAGGGTGCCGGGTTAATCTGCATGGAAATGGTTAGTGCAAAGGCGATTTTTTATAATAATAAAAATACAGAGATGCTTCTTGAGATAAAGGAAGAGGAGCGTCCTGTATCCCTACAGCTATTTGGCTCGGATGCGGATATCATGAGTGAAATGGCAAAAAGAATTGAAGAGAGACCTTTTGATATTCTGGATATCAATATGGGCTGCCCAGTACCGAAGGTAGTCAATAACGGCGAAGGCAGTGCGTTAATGAAAAATCCAAAGCTTGTCGAAGAAATTATCACAAA
>CAZQTM010000226.1:0-3639 GCA_964595855.1 uncultured Lachnospiraceae bacterium
GCAAAACAATTGTGTTTAGCATCCCAATATTGTTTCTTAAGAATATTAATATAAGAAATGGCATCCTCTTCTGATTCTGCAAAATGTACATTACAAATAAACCTTGATTTTTTTTCCAGTATTTCTCCTATACCATCCTCGCAGACCGTTCTATATTGCTCAATCAATCGTCCTATTTTTTCTTTACTATCCATTGATATCAATACCCTGTTCTTCTCAAAATATAATTGAATTTACTCATATCCTAACATATAGCAGCATAAAAGTATAAGATTTTGTGAAGAATTCTTAATATGGAAGAAAAGCCTTTATTTACCTATCCTTTTTTGATATAATCATATAGGTAATGCCAAAAATGGCTTTTATTTTAAGGAGGCATAATTCATGAATTATGGCAAAAGAAGTGTCCGTGATAAACAAAAGGCACTGAATTCAAAATCAACTAAATGGGGCAAGAAAGTTGCTCTTATCATATTGAAAGTATTTCTTATATGTTTCATTGCTTCAGCAATTATTGGAGCAAGTGCAGGAATTGGTGTGTTTAAAGGTATTATTGCATCTTCCCCGGAAATTTCCAACATCGACGTTTCTCCAACTGGATTTTCTAGCTTTATCTATGATAGTGAGGGCAACCAAACTGCCCAACTTGTTGCTTCTGATTCAAACCGTATTCCGGTTACCATGGATCAAATTCCTGAGAATCTGGCGCATGCATTTGTTGCTATAGAAGATGAACGTTTCTATACTCATAACGGTATTGATATTAAAGGTATTATGCGTGCAGCTGCAACTGCTGTAAAGAATAAATTCAAGCTTTCGCAGGGGGCCAGTACCATAACACAACAGTTACTGAAAAACAACGTATTTACAGGATGGACTGCTGAAAACAGTAATGTAGAAAAAATTAGACGTAAGATTCAGGAACAGTACCTTGCTATTGAACTTGAAAAAGTAATGGATAAGGACAAAATTCTTGAGAATTATATGAACACCATTAACTTAGGTCAGAATACGCTTGGCGTACAGGCCGCTTCACTACGTTATTTTAATAAGAATGTATATGAATTAAATTTATCAGAATGTGCCGTTATTGCAGGAATTACACAGAACCCTTCCAAGTACAATCCACTCTCACATCCTGATAAAAATGAAGAAAGAAGAGAAAAAGTATTAAAAAATATGCTGGAGCAGGGATATATCTCTCAATCTGATTTTGATGAAGCAATAAACGATGATGTATATTCGAGAATCCAGAGTACAAATGATGAAACGGCTGATACTTCAATCAATTCATACTTTGATGATGCTGTAACTGATGCCGTATATAAAGATTTAATAGCCGCTGGCTATAATGATACTCAAGCATATACTTTACTGTATAGTGGTGGTTTATCCATCTATTCTACGCAAGATCCTAACATTCAGAAAATCTGTGATGAAGTATATTCAAATGAAGAGAATTACCCATCCGGTACAAAATGGTATTTAAACTATGACTTATCGGTTGAAAAAGCGAATGGTGACGTTGAAAATCATAGTTCTGAAATGTTTAAAACATATTTCAAAGAGAGCAATGCGAAGTTTAATATGTTATATGATACTCAGGATGATGCCTATGCAGCCATAAAAACGTATCAGGATGCTGTGCTTACTGATTCTGATGAAATACTAGCTGAAAAGATTAATTTGACTCCTCAGCCTCAGGTATCTCTTACCATAGAGGATCAGAACGCCGGCAATATTGTTGCCCTGATAGGCGGACGTGGCGCAAAGGAAGCCAGCAGAACATTAAATCGTGCTACCTCTACAGTTCGTCAGCCAGGTTCAACGTTTAAAATTGTATCTACGTATGCACCTGCCCTTGACAGTGCCGGTTTAACACTGGCTACTGTTCAGAATGATGCTCCATTTAATTATGCCAATGGAACACCCGTATCAAATTGGTACAATACCGGATACCGTGGAATCAATTCTCTAAGAACCGGTATTAAAGATTCCATGAACATCATTACAGTTAAGACACTGACACAGATTGGTCCTCAACTAGGATTTGATTATTTGATTAATTTTGGATTTACGACATTGGAATCCGGAAAAGAAATTAAAGGTAAGATTTATTCTGACATTCAGCAGTCACTTGCTCTTGGTGGTATTACAAACGGTGTAACAAATCTTGAATTAAATGCGGCATATGCAACGATAGCGAATGCTGGGACTTATATCAAACCTAAACTTTATACAAAGGTTGTTGATCATTCTGGGAATGTCGTTCTGGATAATACAGAACCTGTGTCTCATCAGGTTATTAAAGAAACAACCGCTTTCTTATTAACAGATGCCATGGTTGATGTTGTTACGAGCGGTACCGGAGCTAGCGTTAACTTTGGTGGAATGCCAATAGCCGGTAAAACAGGAACTACTTCTGATTATAATGATGTGTGGTTTTCCGGATATACACCTTATTATACTGCTACTACCTGGGCCGGTTATGATAATAATGCAAAGCTTAGCTCGTCAGCAGAAAAGAACCTTGCTAAAACAATGTGGCGATCTATCATGAGCCGTATCCATGAAAATCTGCCCTCTAAATCGTTTAATGTTCCATCTGGAATCGTTACAGCTACCGTATGTTCCCGTTCAGGTAAGTTGCCAATTCCAGGCTTATGTGATGCAACTCTTGTAACGGAATATTTTGAACAAGGTACTGTACCGCAAACTACCTGTGATATTCACTATCAGGGAACGATTTGTACCTATAGTGGATTACCAGCTTCTGAAAACTGCCCATTCAAAGCAGAAGGCGTATTCGAACTGCCTCTACAGGAAGATCCTTCTCTTGTCAGCGGTTCTAGCACATTAACTTCAGGTCAGCCTGCTACAACAGATCAAACAACAGATCCTAATACTGATCCAAATGCTGTTGCTGGTCAACCTGTTAGACAGTGTCCACATAATCAGGCATTCTTTGCTGATCCAAACGCACCTGCTATTATAGAACAACAACGTCAAGAAATGCAGCAAAGAGCTATTGCAGCTCAACAGGCGGCGACTGCTCAGAACCCTCAGCAACCTGTCCAGCAGGAAGCCCCACAAAATCCTGAACAGCCTGCTGATCCACAAAATTAAAATTAGATAATAAAAAACCATTCACAAGTGAAAAATTTCTCACATGTGAATGGTTTTTCTAATTTACTGATTTTTAATCTATGATATCATCTTCTTTTATCATTTCCTCAAACTCATCATCTTCTGCATCATCAAAGAAAGAATCTTCCATCTTTGCACCGCATTTTGGACAATATATACTGTCATCCGGTACATATGCTCCACATTTTGTACAGCTTCTAGTACCTTTTAATTCTGAAATTTTCTTTTCAAGGTCATGTATTTTATCTTCAGCATTTTTGATAACTTCTACATTACTCTTGAATTTTTCTTCCGGTGTATCCTTATGTAACTCATAATATATTTTACCTATTTCTTTATAACTATTTTTAATTGTATTTTGACAAGTAACAATCTGGCTTCTTAATCCAGCGATATCAGTAAAAGTTTTAGCTTTATCTGCAACCTCTTTTCCTTTTATAGATATTGATTCTCCTAAATTCTCCCAAAATGACATAGTAATTACCTCCTATA
>CAZQTM010000227.1:0-3633 GCA_964595855.1 uncultured Lachnospiraceae bacterium
AGATTTTACAAAGATTTTGGTCGTAGAGTCATCGCTCAGTGCTATTGTTACTAATGCCCTGCTTGCTCCGAGAGGAATACATCCATGATAATCAAGCTATAATTTTTTAGTCTCATACGATATAAGCCATCCTCTGGTGTATAGGTGTGACTAACAGTAAGCGTGTCACTTTCTAAATTGTCACGAATATGTTCAAATACTTCTGTATCATGATCGATTACCAAAATTTCTTTTCTCATAATATATCCTCCTTTCCCGAATCTGGGCGGTCGCTCTTTAGGAAGCCATCTGGTTCAGGTAAGTTTGCTCCTATTTCCTTTATAAATCAGCAACTCATTCCAGTTTGCCTTCGGCAAAGGAATTTTCGCACTCTTGAATCATTTTCTTATGATCTGTGCAGTAAATGTGCGAATCTACTGCATAGTTATTTTAAAAGTTATAGACATTTTCTAATCCATAAAAGTCACGCATGTGACATCTGGGGGAAAAATAATTTTTCTCTTTCGATACTCATCAATTCTTCTCCCAGATAAAGCAGGCGGTAATCATCTCCACCGGAATAAGCTGCCGCTTCAAAGAGTTCTCTGTCCTCCGCACATGGAGTAAATCCAAGATTCAAACAGTCATATGCAACATTGATACGAGAAATAATATCTTGAAGTAAGATTCTTTCCTTGCTAATAACACTTTGTATCGTTAAAAGTCTCCCACACTGTTTCAATACAATAAAGCAATCTATATCCTCTGCATAATATACATCTTTTAAATTTGCGGTATAAAACATTTGTAATCCAAATTTATTAATCTGTTCCAATGCAGAATTAACAGCACTATTTCTCACTGTCTCCATATATTGAGTTTCTTTCTGTTTATCAATCTTTTTAAAAGCCGCTCCATTTTTCAAAGCATTCACATATTCCTTTTTTAGAGTGTACTGATATTGAATCCCCTCTCTAAATCCTGTTTTTCGGTAAAAAACCAACGCACTCAAATTTCCAAATAAATAAAATCCATCGCATTTATCTTCATATTCTTTCAAGATATGCTTCATCAGCTTTCTTGCATATCCTTGTTGTCTGTACTCCGCATCCGTCATAACAGTTCCAAGTTGTATATAATTTTTTGTTACGCCATTTTGAATGAAATGCATCTTATTTACGGAAACATTAGCAATGATTTTGTCACCCTCCATAAGTGAATATGGAATATAATCGCCTTCAAAATATCCATCAACTACACATTTTTCAAAATCAAATCCAAATATCTTTTGAGTCAATGCATTCAGTCTGTGACGCAGCAAATCCTCTTTCATAAAATCATAAATAAGCTCCATGAATTTAACCTCCTTCTACTCTGTATTACTGATACCGCAACTTTTTTAGCAGCGCACAATAACATTCTTTATATATCAACATCTATATTCTTCAAATACAATGCATTTCGGTCTGCTTTAGACAAATGCAGTGGTGGAACTGGTAATTGAATATCTATTTCTTTATCATTGTACCTGATGCTTCTGGCAGAATCCTTATAAAAATATTCATCAACAGAAAAAAGCTGCATTGTATCATCTTCTAATGTCAAAAATGCATGACCATATCCTTGCGGAATATAAATATGCAAATTATCTTCGCCACAGATTTCTATGGAAATCCATTTTTTGTACGTTGGCGATTCCTTTTTCAAATCAACGATATAATCAATTCCTTTTCCAGAAATACAATATATAAGTTTTGCCTGTGGATGCTTATTCCCCTGAAAATGTATCCCATAAAATGTATATTTCTGAGGAGCATGGTATATCCTTTGCTGCAGACAATTAAATTTGAATCCTGCTTCTTTGCAGACATTATAATCCAGTGAGATATTCATCGAACCTCTCTCATCCAGCCGCTGCCCAAATGTAATGACTTTAACACCTGATAATTCTGTATCAACTATTTGCATCATGCATTCCCCCTCGTATTTTACATTTTTCGGATAAGTATCTCTGTTTTCTTCTGTCGTCTGTCCATCATGATTTCCTTGGACATTTCTCTAATTATATTCAACTTGAAGTTGTTCATTTCTTACATATTGTGTTTGCCAAAACAATGATTACAATGCAATCAATTATAATCACTCCTGAAAAAATATAGGCAATATATGCTGGAAGTATCTCTCCAACAGCCATAATGAAAATCAGAGCGGTTATGATACTCATACCACCTCCAACAACATGGCACAATTTCTTTGAATCATACTTTTCTTGTTCTTCTCTGTTAGCTGTATTATACCCAGCAATAAAATTAGCACCATGTCCCGAAAGAAATACAACACTTATTAATGCAAAGATAGCAAATACATCCCATATAATCCAATCAGGACCATTACTTATATCTTTGATAGTCATTACCATTCACCTCCACAAATTACATATTATCTTTCCTACCGTAGAGCATTGAGATTGACACTTGCCATGTGTCAATCGGATGTGACGGCACATAGTGATTGTAATTTCATGTCACATATACTCAATCATTGCCTCGATATACATCGTAGAACGATATTTCTTCCAAGCTTTTGCGCCGCTGCGGCGCTGGTTGTTCGTCTGCGTATCCGATTGGCAGCAGAAACAGACAGCGAATATCATCTGGAAGCCTCAGAATATCGCTCGCCTTCTCGACATCCAACCAACCGATGAAACAGCTGGACAGTCCATTTGCCGCCGCCGTCAACATGATGTGCTCAGATGGGATCATCGGAGCCGCATTTGCCAACAAGCATGCTACTTCACGCCAGTTCTTGTAATCTGTTAGATACGACCAAAATGTGTCACCCCACCGCAGTCGGTTTACCGCAATGCCAAAGTCGTCCTCTAATTCTGTATTCGGATTGTTATCGAGTCTTGCGCAACATGCGACAATCACCGGTGCCTCTGCGATCCACATTTGACTGCCCGCCGCCTCTGCCAACGCACGTTTGGTTGCCGCATCCCGAACAATACCAAACATATGCGCTTGCCCATTGCCGCCCGAGGGCGCAAGCCGTGCCATGTCCAGCATTTCTTTGATTACATCGTCAGGCACTGGCGTTTCCTTGAATTTCCTAACGGATCGCCTTGTCATGATAGCAGTTCTTAATTCCATGCGTGTCTCCTCCTCTTTCTTCTATATTGTTCTTTGGAAAACTTACGTTTTCTAGATTTGTATTATTCAGCTTCATGTGCTATGGCACAAGATAGATTGATTTGTACAAGTGAATATATATTTTCATGGCACACAACATGCGCATACAATTCGCTCAATGTTCAATCCCTCGTTTCATTTATATAATCCAATCAGGACTATTACTTATATCTTTGATAGTCGTTACAATTCACCTACACAATTGCAATTTTGTTCAACTGGAAGTTATCGCTTTCCTGTTTTTATAAATCCAATGAGTTGCTCAACATCTTCAAAATCATCATAATCACCGCTAATCCCTTCCCGATGATATATTACACCGTTCTGTTCATTTTTCTCTAAACATTCCAAAAGCTTATCTTCTCCATACCGTTTTATAAACTGAGTGAAACCATATGGTTTAATTTTAGACAACAGGCCTTTATGACAATCCTGTATACAGACACTGCAATTCTTATAATTGTTT
>CAZQTM010000228.1:0-3622 GCA_964595855.1 uncultured Lachnospiraceae bacterium
CTAAGGTATTCCTGATGGATGAACCTTTATCAAACCTTGATGCAAAACTTCGTGTTCAGATGCGTATTGTAATTGCTCAGTTACATCAGAGACTAGGTACCACCTTCGTTTATGTAACACATGATCAGACAGAAGCTATGACACTTGGTACAAGAATCGTAGTTATGAAGGATGGTGTTATTCAGCAGGTAGATACACCTCAGAACTTATACGACAAGCCACAAAACCTGTTTGTAGCTGGATTCATGGGATCACCTCAAATGAACTTCATGGATGCTATTGTAGAAGTTAAGGGTGAAGATGTAAGCCTTCTTGTTGCTGGACATTCTATCCCATTACCTCCTGCAAAAGCTAAGAAGTTAATCGAAGGAGGATATGCAGGAAAGACAGTTACATTTGGTATCCGTCCAGAAGACGTTTATGATTCTGAAATGTATGTTGAAACAGCTAAATGCGTATTTGAATCAACAATTAAAGTTTATGAATTATTAGGTGCTGAAGTTTACTTATACTTTGATTTGGAAGAATTCTCTATCACAGCAAGAGTAGATTCCCGTACAACAGCAAGACCTGGTGATACTGTTAAATTTGCATTTGATGTTGAAAAACTTCACATTTTTGATAAAGAAACAGAACAGGTTATTGCAAACTAATAAATTAAGGAGATGCTTAGGCATCTCCTTTTTTGTGCGAACAATGAGCAAAGTGTCAAGTTTATTTGAACATTTGGCGAATGTCGCGACAATCGAGTAGGGACCTACTCGATTGTGCTAACCAAAATCAATTTAACCTGTTATGAAATTGTTCCTTGCGAAGAGGATTTGAATGATTTATGATAATAATCATAAAAGGGAAAGGATGAGATTATGATTTCAAATCAGGTTATTCAAAACAGTATTGATGAATTAAAAACTATAACAAAGGTTGATTACTGTGTTTATGATGTTGATAGTGGAAAAGTTGCTGGGACGGTTGAAGAACTTCCCTTTTCTGAGTCTGTAATTGACGATTTTTTTGATTCTCGTGCAGATAGTCAGGTAATTAATGGATGCCATTTTCTGAAGGTAATGGATGGCTCACAGGTATCATATGTTTTGATTGCGATGGGGGTTGGAGACGAAGTTTACATGATGGGAAAGATTGCGGTATGCCAGATTCAGAACCTGATTATTGCATATAAAGAGAGGTATGACAGAAATAACTTTTTTCAGAATCTCTTACTGGACAACTTACTTTTAGTTGATATCTATAACCGTGCACAAAAACTTCACCTGGAGGTAGAAAAGAAAAGGATTGTCTATTTAATTGAAACGAAGTCAGATAAAGATAATTTAGTAATGGAATTACTGAAAAGTCTTTTTATACCACAGAGTGGCAATTACATAACAGCAGTTGATGAACGCAATATTATTCTCATAAGAGAGTTAGATGATATTGATAATGATTCAGATATTGTGGAGGTAGCAAATACAATAGTTGATATGCTAAATACAGAGGCAATGTTAAATGTAAGGGTTGCCTATGGAATTCCGGTCAATGAGCTAAAGGATGTTTCAAAGTCATATAAGGAAGCCAAAATGGCTCTTGATGTGGGTAATATTTTTTATAGTTATTTAAAAATAATATCCTATGAGAAATTGGGAATTGGAAGATTAATCTATCAATTACCTATAAATCTTTGCCGCATCTTTGTAAAGGAAGTATATAAGGATACACTACCGGAGGAAATTGATGATGAAATTTTAGTAACGGTAAATAAGTTTTTTGAGAATAACTTAAATGTTTCAGAAACGTCAAGACAGCTATATATTCACCGAAATACATTGGTTTATAGAATAGAAAAATTAGAAAAGGCTATTGGATTAGACATGAGAAAGTTTGATGATGCTTTGACATTCAAAATAGCATCAATGGTTGTAGATTATATGAGGTATCTGGATAATATAGAGTAATTTTTAGGGACGTCGTAAAAATGCGACGTCCTTTTGATATATTTTAACCTGTCTAAGAATATATTATTGAAAAAGGACAGGGAGGAATGGATATGTCCGTTTATGATAGACAGATTGCATATATTAATTTAATGGAAAATGGAGAAAAAAGAAAGAATGCAGGTTATCTAAAATGGGAATCAGATGGGAAAAAGCATAAGATTGAAATATGCGTAAAAGGTCTTTATCCTACGGATACCACCATGGTTGATATGAAAACCAGGGAAGGTAAGTTGTTTGACCGAATGAAATTGGTACAAGGTAATGGCAGCTATCGAAAAGAAGTGGAAGGATTAACAATTGGACAGGATGATATACCGGTTGGTGATTTTGAACAGATTATCTTTCATCTTCCAGGTAACCGGTATTTAGAAACTTCATGGGTGAACAAGAATAAAACAAATACATTAAAAAATATTGTATCCCAACCGGTTAAAGTAAAAGAGATAGTAGAACAGGAAATGAAACTGGAAGAAAATGAACCGAAACATAATAACCAGGAATTAAATACGCAGGCTTCTGAACCTGAAAAAATGGAGTCTTTTAAAGTTAATTCGAGAAATATATCAAAAGACAAAATATATGAGACAAGATGGGAAAGACTTCTCGATATGTTTGAAATCATTCATCCTTATGGTGATGAAAGAGAATTTCTCAAAATAACTCCGGATGATTTTTATATTTTAAGAGAGTCATACCAACACCTCGGACATAACAGCTTTTTGCTGCATGGATTCTACAATTATCATTATCTTATATTAGGGAAAAAAGACACCTCATCAAATGATACGTATATATTAGGAGTTCCTGGGGTTTATTATGATAGAGAGATTATGGCTGCAAAGATGTTTGGATTTGAAGGATTTGATTGTTCCAAACCACAATGTGAAACGGGAAGTTTTGGTTATTATTGTATTACTGTTGAATAATTAATCATCGACTCCACGTAATTCAGTATTTGGTAAATACTGTTTTACAATATTTAGATAGATTCTGAGTTCTGATACACTAAAGCTTTCAAATCTTTTCTCTATTACAGCGTCACTTTCTTTATAATTCTGTATATAATAGTTTGAATTTCCACATAACCACTGACCGATGCCGATAAAGTCCTGCTCATCATGAATTCCCTTTACGGTAGTGGTTCGAAATTCATATGGAATACCACATGATTTCAGATAAGTGACAGAGTTCTCAATCCTAGCGATATCAATGTTTTTGATACCGCAAGATAAATTGTATTTTTCTTTGCAGGATTTAATATCCATTGCTATGTAATCAAGTAATTGTTTATTCCCCAGATTAACTAAAATATCCGGTTCATAACCATTAGTATCCAGTTTAACAAGATAACCCATACCTTTCACCTTTTTAATAAATTCTGGAAGATCACGTTGTAAAGTCGGCTCACCACCGGTTATACAAATTCCAGTCAATATCTGTTTCCGCTTTTCTAAAAAAGAGAAAATATCATCATCAGATAAAAGCGGGTAAACTTGAGGGTTTAAAACAAGGTCTCCGTTATGGCAAAAAGGGCACATAAAATTACAACCACCAGTAAAGATGGTGGCAGCTACATGTCCCGGATAATCCAATAAAGTAGTTTTACTAAGACCGCGAATCTGCATAAT
>CAZQTM010000229.1:0-3617 GCA_964595855.1 uncultured Lachnospiraceae bacterium
CACAAATGGTACTGAAAATCAGTATCGAAATCCATGGATGTATTTTTGTTAGCAAAAAAAGTCGAGAAATTAATCCTGCGTAGATTTATGATGAATTCTACAAAGGAGGTAGTGAGATGGAAGAGATACTGAGAGTAAGACAGTTATCAAAGAGTTATGGAAAGAAAACAACTGTGAGTAATTTAAATTTGACCTTAAAAAAGGGAGAGGTTCTGGGGCTTTTAGGTGCTAATGGAGCCGGAAAAACAACAAGTATTGAGTGTATTCTAGGTACAAGAAAGGCTGATGGTGGAGAGATTTCCTTATTGGGCCTTAATCCCATAATGGATAGAAAAGAACTTTTTGAGAATGTTGGAGTACAATTTCAAGATGCCAATTACCAACGGGAAATCAGAGTGGATGAATTATGCGAGGAAACATCTTCAATCTATAGAGAATGTGAGGATTATAAAAATTTTCTTGAAAAATTCGGGATTGCGGATAAGATAAAAAGTCAGGTAAAGGATTTATCAGGAGGAGAACGTCAAAGATTATTTATTATTCTTTCATTAATTGGAAAACCACAAGTTGTTTTCCTGGATGAACTGACTACCGGATTGGATGCCCGTGCCAGAAGAGATGTCTGGAAAATACTTGAGGAGTTAAAAAGAGATGGTCTATCTATGATACTGACATCGCATTTTATGGATGAAGTTGAAGCTCTTTGCGATGTAATTGTTATTCTTAAAAAAGGTATCACTGTTTTCACAGGAACGGTAGAGGAGGCAATTAAGAATAGTCCATATGAAAAATTTGAAGATGCATATCTGTGGTATACCGATGAGGAGGATAAATAAATGAAATCTTTTATTTCCATGTTAAAAACAGAAGGAAAATTATCCATTCGAGATATGAATATGATAATATTTGCTATTATCATGCCAACTATTGTTTTAGTAATACTGGGTATTATATACGGACAAAAGCCTGCTTTTGAAGGAGCTGATTATAGCTTCTTGGAACAGTCATTTGGTGCCCTAAGTTCAATCGCAATATGCGCAGGAGGATTAATGGGGTTACCAATCTTAATTTCAGAATACCGTGAAAGAAAAATATTAAAAAGATTTCAAGTAACACCAGTAAGTCCAAGCATGATTTTATTTGTTCATCTATGTATTTATATTATTTATTCACTCATATCAGTTATTCTTTTGTGGGTTATATCAGGATTGTTATGGAATTTTAGAATGAGAGGTTCTATCATAGCTTTTCTTGGTGCATGGTTGCTGGTTCTTTTTTCTGTTTTAAGTATTGGAATGCTCGTAGGTGGAATTGCGAAAAACAGCAAGAGTGCATCAGTTATTGCATCTCTACTTTATTTTCCAATGCTCGTTTTTTCAGGTGCAACGCTTCCATATGAGGTGATGCCAAAGACAATGCAGTATGTTGTTGATGTCATGCCACTTACGCAGGGAATTAAATTAATGAAAGCGGCAGTATTGGGCACTCCTGTAAATAATGTTATAATACCTATAGTTGTAATGGTAATTATTGGGATTATCTGTACAATTTGTGCAATACGATTCTTTAAATGGGAATGATGAAAATGGAGGAGTAGGAAGATGCAGGAACAGATTATGGCAGTGCAAAGAATGCAGGATTATATAGAAGAACATTATAATGAAACCATTACACTAGTTAATTTATCTAATGTTTCTTTTTTCTCTCCATGGTATTCTTATCGTTTATTTAAAGAATATACGAATTACACACCTGCAGATTATATTAGAAAATTACGATTATCAAGATCAGCGATGCGTCTTCGTGATGAGGAGTGTAAAATAGTGGATATTGCTTTTGAACTTGGATTTCAAAGCTTGGAGGGCTATCAGAGAGCATTTTTAAAGGAATTTGGATGTAATCCAAGTGAATATGCAAAAAATCCGATACCTATTTATCTATTTATATCATATGGTGTGATCTACAATGAAATTAGAAAAGAGAGGAGAAATATACCAGAAGTGAAGAACATATTTGTTACGCTAATAAACAAACCGGAGAGAAAAGTTTTAATTAAACGTGGTAAAAAGGCGACAGATTATTTTGAATATTATGAAGAAGATGGTATGGATTGCGACATTTGGGGACTTTTAACAAGCATAAAGTCAATATCAGGAGAACCTGTCAGTATGTGGCTCCCAGATGAATATATATTGCCGGGAACTTCAAAATATGTACAAGGAGTAGAAGTTGAAGTAGATTATAATGGAATTATACCGGAAGGATTTGATACCATTATTTTACCTGAAGCAGAATATCTGATGTTTCAGGGAGAGCCATTTTTAGAGATTGATTACTGTCAAGCTATTTGTGGAATACAACAGGCAATAGACAAATATGATTTTAATAGTGCAGGTTATGAGGTGGATTTAAAGAACCCAAGAATACAATTAGAACCAATTGCCAAAAGAGGATACATAGAAATGGTAGCAGTTAAAAAAATCGTATGAGATAAACTCAACAAGTTTTTGAGATTATCAATTTGTTGTGGTATAATTGAAAAACATATTATGGAATAAGAGGAAAAGAGTGAAAATAATATTTTCACTCTGCAAGTTTGAGCTACGCACAAACTTGAACCATTAGCTGCTCCTAAAATACAGTCGCAGCATGAGGTGAAATATGACACAACATGAAATAGATTATAAAAAAATACATAATTTCTGTATGGCAAAACCATGTGCATATGAATCAAGACCTTTTGGCCCACAGCCGATTTGTTATCGAATAGCTGGTAAAATTTTTGCACAACTGTCTACAGATGAAAACTGGTATAAGATTACATTAAAAACCAATCCAGCAGCAGCTGATTTTTACAGAAGCGCATTTCCATTTGTAGTAGTAAGGGGATATCATTGTCCAGCAGTCCAACAGCCTTACTGGAACACAGTGACAATTAATGAAATTGACCGTAAAATTCTCTACCAGATGATAGATGATGCCTATGAGGAAACTGTTAAAAAGCTTCCCAAGAAGGTACAAAACAGAATACCAGTTTTAGCTGAATACTCATTTATTAAAACTAACGGTGAAAATGATGATTTTGTAAAACTATGTGATCTATTAGATCAAAATCTTGATATGCTGGTGGGAAATAAATTTAATCGAGAACAATATGGTCAATATAATCAACGTGAGAGTATTCATGATGTTATTATAGTGTACAAAAACAAAGAGCCTGTGGCTTGTGGTGCATATAAATTTTATGATGATATCACGGTAGAGCTTAAGAGAATTTATGTGGATTCGTCACAAAGGGGTAAGAACGTTGGTAAGGAACTAATTAGAAGATTAGAGGCAGATGCAAGAATTGCTGGATTTCGGTATGCGGTTCTTGAGACAAGTGAACCACTTAGCAGTTCAATACAATTGTATAAGAAAATGGGATATAAAATAATAAAAAATTATGGGCAATACGTTAATATGCAAAACTCGATTTGTATGAGTAAGAAATTATAAAAAATATATATAAAACAGGCGAAAGAATTAATATTCTTTCGCCTGTTTTATATATATACAATACCATAAATTGGGCAAAATTTCAAGTATTGTATGTAAATTTGGAAAGAGTATAATAA
>CAZQTM010000230.1:0-3613 GCA_964595855.1 uncultured Lachnospiraceae bacterium
CAATCTTTCCGCCAGGAAACTCCCATCCATCCTTTAATTCTCCATAGCCTCTTTGCGTTGCGAATATTTTATTTTTTTCTCTAATTACTGCTGCAACTACTTTAATAATCTTTCTATCTTCCAATGCTTAGTCCTCTTTTCTTTCGTTAACTTGTAATATAATCATATAAATCCTGCTGAATAGGTGTTAACAATTTGTATTGAATCTCAACTGCTGTTTTTGTTGTATTAGGCATAACAAATTCTTTCGCCTGCCCTGTCGCCATAATTTTACCAAGGTAATAAAATTCCTTTGAAATCTTATCATCTTTGTTCTTCCGAACAAATAATTCCATTTCAACTCCAAGTTCTTTTGCATGAAGTGCTGTATACACATCTTCGGAAGATAATGAACGTCCTGACTTTGAAATTGCAATCATTGTGTTTTGATTTACAAAACGATCTTCATAACGAACTGTGTCTTGAATATCATCTGCTTTATCATAATTAATAAATACCGGGTAGGTTTTGGTTTTTTTATCATATTTGTATCCACCAATATTTAACGCAACCTCACCCTTTTCCCATTCTAAAAGCCGACAAACATCCTCATATGTATATTTTGAATAAAGCTTAAAGCTTGTATTTTGATATCTATCAGCATAGTTCTGTTTATAGCGCGCAATTCCAAAATTAATTAGTTCTTGAACAATATTTTTGAAGTTTTGATCAGTCAACATATTCATATACTCTTGACTAATCTTATAATCGTTACCATCAGATTCAAGAAATATACAATCTTTATATGTATCTTTTCCTGAGCCTGTAGCAAATTTATTCATCATAATATTACACAGATTTTCTTTTGTCTTCTCAGACATTTCAATGTGATACTCTTGTGGCATAGTCTGTTTCATATATGAAAACAATCCGTTTTGATATGCTAGAAGGCGTCTCAAAATTTCTAACTCATGTACTCTTTTTCCTGAAGCAAACTTTTTAGAAATATATTCAACACATATCTCCTGCTTCGCATCTAATCTTATTTTATAATCTTTTTCATACTTTACCAGAAATTTATAGTACGAGCCTAATGAATTATTATCAAAAATTCTCAGAACATCCATTTCTCCAAATTTATCAAAATCAGAGAGATTCGGTATTCGACCAAGTTTATTTTTAAGTTGAAAATAGGAATCTTTAATTAATCGAACATCATTAAAATTGGCTGAATCAATGGATTCATAGATTCTTTTCTTTGTCACCTCATCAAAATGGATTGTTGAACAACCTGGAATAACCCTATTTCCTTCAGCGACATACTTACGAATTGTATCTTTATTGTATGATCGATCGCCAGATAAGGCAATCGGAATCAGAAAATTCTTCTGATAGTTTCCAATAAAATCTATCACGACAACATATTCTTTGTCTTGTGCTTTTCGTAGCCCTCTTCCTAATTGCTGTACAAAAATAATGGCTGATTGTGTCGGCCTCAACATTATGACTTGATTGACTTGCGGAATATCAATTCCCTCATTAAAAATATCCACAGTAAAGATATAGTCAAGACTGTTTTCCAATTGCGTCTGTTCCAATTTCTCTACTGCTTCCTCCCTTTCTTCCTGACTATTGCTTCCTGATAGAGCTACCGTATGATATCCCCTTCGATTAAATAATTGTGATAGCTCCTGCGCTTCCTTATTCGTACTACAGAAAATCAGTCCTTTAACTCTATCCCCACAATGAGAGTAAAACTCAGCTTTCTCGATAATATTGCTGACACGTTCATCAGAAACTAAGTATCGAAATTCTGTATTATCATCAATCAGTTGTCCATCCACCATTAATTCTGTTACACCAAAATAGTGAAATGGACAGAGTAAGTCCATTTCCATAGCTTGTTGTAGTCGGATCTCATAGGCAATATTATTATCATATAGTTTAAAAATATCATAATCATCTGTCCGTTCGGGACTGGCTGTCATACCCAGTAAAAATTGTGGATTAAAATAGTTGATTATCCTTTGATAACTATCTGCCCCTGCTTTATGTGTTTCATCAATAATAATATAGTCAAAATATTCTGGTTGGAATTGCTTCATGACTTCAAGTTTTGACATCATTTGTACAGTTGAAAAAAGATAGTCCGATTCTACTTCATGATAACTTCCTGATAACAATCCCGCCTTAATATTTTCTCCGAGAACATCCTTAAAGCTTTCCAATGCTTGTCGCAAAATTTGTTCTCTATGTACAAGAAATAATGTTTTCTTTGGTTTAAAATTTCGCACATCAAAAGCAGCAAGATATGTTTTTCCTGTGCCAGTTGCAGAGACTAATAGGGCCTTCTTTTGTTGCTTATTGCGAAGGTCTGTAAGTGCTTGTATGGCAAATTGCTGCATAGCATTAGGTTCGAGAATGTATGTTCTAATTCTTTCAATAGGCTTACTAGTTCGATTTTTCTTTTGCTCCTTATATAGCGGTTCATATACAGACTCGATCCACTCTTGTGATAAAACTTGCGCTCTTGACCACATATGATGAAATTCTATGTCAGATTCTTTTATTAGTTCTCCTTGCTCTAACGAAGTGACTTTCAAATTCCATTCTTTATTTGATTTAAGAGCTGTCTGTGTCAAATTTGAACTTCCAACTATAAATGTTTTCATTTCTCCCTTAGAAAACATATACCCTTTAGTATGAAAATGTTCTTCTGTAAAAACTCTCGTTTCCAAATTAGTAAATTGCAATAATTCCCTTAGTGCGTCAGGCTCATTAAAAAAAAGATAATCTGTTGTTAGTATCTTTCCCTTTATCTGTGGGTTCTTTAACATCAGTTCCTTAAGAGTTTCTTTTAATACAATCAACCCACTTTTTGTGATAAAAGCTACAGAAAACCAAAAAGAAGCACAGTTCTTTAGCTGATATTCTATATCAGCTAAAACTGTGCTTCCTCGATATGTATCATTATATAAAAGTTTTGGGCGTAAGGATTCATCAGACTCTACTGTAAAATCTACCAGTCCCGTTGTTGTAGCTTGAATTATTTTTGTTGCAAGATTTGTCATTGCGTTTCCTCTTGTACAATCATAATACTTGGTGATTAATAATATAAATATTTTACCATAATCCCTCTCGTTTTTCCATCACACAAACATTTTTTGATTTCTATGTTATCTTTAAAAAATTCTCTTTTTCCAACATATGTTCATTACAATAGCATTCTCCATCTTTCTTAGAACTTCCGGCTGCATATACTTCTGTCATTTCTTTTGATGAATTCAAAAGTTCCACAATCTGAGGTATCTGAAGATTTTTCATACCCATTTTCTTGTTTTTTCTATAATTCGGATTTAAACCTCTTATCTTATGAATTACTTCATTGGAAAATATCTCATGGGCATCAGAATAGAATAATTCGTCAGGCGTAAGTGATGAGTACAATCCACGTTCTTCCAATTCCAGAACTTCTGGTGAATAGTCAGCATCAATTTGATTCGGAACAATTGAATGTATTTTATCCCAATACAATATTGCATTTCTTAGCCAAATTCCATCCTCTATATCCATTGACGGATAATATAATATCGATCTTGACATTCTTCTCCTCCCTTTGTTAATTACTTCTTAC
>CAZQTM010000231.1:0-3586 GCA_964595855.1 uncultured Lachnospiraceae bacterium
CCATCTGTATAGAGTGTAACATTCATCATACTTCCTCCCAGATTCCTGTCTTTTCAAATTCTTCTGCCATATTATTCGCTTCCCTTACAATATCTTTATCATATTGCATCATCTCAAGAAGTTTAATTGCATTTCTGCTTGTTGCTTTACCAAACTTGATTAAATAGGGAAATGAGATATCTCCATCCTTGATGTATTCTTCAAAATGATAATTATCATAATCATGATTGAGTATATCTGTCAATTCTAAATCATGTGTAGCAGCAAACATAAAGCCTTTCGCTTTTGACAATATTTTCAATACCACACTGGAGGCTGCAATTCTTTCTACTGTATTTGTTCCTCTTAAAACTTCATCTACAAAACCAAGTAATGGAACATCTCCTTTATTGCTCTCATCTATTATTCTCTTTATGGATTTAATTTCAGCCATGTAATAGCTTTCACCATTAAAAATATTATCTTTTAATGCAAGAGAGGTAAATATTTTATACTGATTGGCATGGTATTCTGATGCAGCAACCGTATGGATGCTTTGTGCAAGAATTGCATTCACTGCTATCGTCTTTAAAAATGTCGATTTACCAGAGGCATTTGAACCAGTTAAAAGGATACTTCTTTTTACATCAATATCATTTTTAACGGGATTCTCTAATAAAGGATGATATATTTGTTTTACTTGATACTTATCTTTTTCAAAAACAGGTACACAGTATTCATGTAAATGATTACGATATTCTCCTATAGAAAGATAAACATCAATCTTTCCTATAATGTGTAACATTTCGTCAATATCATTCCAATGTAGCTTAACTTCATGCAGCATGGAATTAAATTTTATTATATCAATATGCAAAAACATTCTTGCATAGTCAATTACAATTTCAGTTGGATTACCAGTCATTCTACTTTTTGACATAATCAAAAAAGAGAATCTCTTAAATTTTGTAAACTTCTTCTTTAAATTTTTTAGCTTTTCCTGTTCTTCATTAATTTGCTCAATACGTTTTGAATTAAGTAAATCTACACCCTTTATTATACGAAATACATATGCAAAACAGGTAATATATGGGTCAATTTTTTCTTTCTCTTTAAAATAAGTAATAATGTTATATAATATCAAAAGGAATATAAATGCTATACCATATCCTATATTATAAAAGAGCAAAAAAATTGCCGGAATAAATAATAAATCTGCAATAATATCTTTCTTATTGCTTCTCTTTCCTAAAACTTCTAAATTTTTCAGATAATCATAAATACTGTATTTACCTGTACGTCCCATTTCATGTAATGCTAGCTGCAGTGTCTGTCTTTCTTTCTCATGCTGCATAAAATATGTTATTTTCTCTTCAAGAACACTATAATCTTGACCATTTACAGCGGGGCATTTTAAAAGATGATAAAGATACTCTTCACCAGCAGATGATTTCGTATAATTCATTTGCTTAAATATAGTATCCATATCTAAGTCATTCCAAGTAATTGTATCCAGATGGAAATCAGAATTATGACTATTATCATATCCTACAATGTGTTCAAACTCTCCGTCTTTATACTTACGGTCTGAATTTTTTCCATAATCAGAAAGAAGTCGAAGTGCATACAGCTTTTTCATTTTTCTTTCATTCATCATACCATTTGCAAAAATAATAATAATGACAACTACCGCTATAATAATAAAACCTACTACTTCCATCTTATACCTCTTTTTATATTGATAAAAATGACGGAACAGTATACTGTCCCGTCATCTTTTGTTTGAAATATTACAGGAAAATATATTTGCAAACAAAAAGTATTGTAAGTACATACATCAAAATACTAATTTTCTTTTCCTTTGCTTTTCCACAAATCAGATTGATTAATGTCCAAGAAATAAATCCAATAGCGATACCTTCTGAAATACTGTATGCAAGTGGCATTGCAGCTATTGTAAGGAATGCAGGAATTGCTTCTGTATAATCATTAAAATCAATATTAACAACTGCACCCATCATAAAGAAGCCAACAATAATCAAAGCTGGAGCAATGGCAAATGAAGGAATTGTTAAGAACAATGGACTAAATATGATTGCAAGTAAGAATAATAAGCCTGTTACAACCGCTGTAAGTCCGGTTCTACCACCTTCAGCAACTCCAGATGCACTCTCAACATATGTTGTAGTTGTAGAAGTTCCAAAAACAGCACCTACGCTGGTAGCTACTGCATCAGCAAGTAATGCGCCTTTAATGTGAGGCAGTTTTCCTTCTTTATCAAGCATATTAGCTTTTGATGATACACCAATCAAAGTTCCTAATGTATCAAAGATATCAACAAATAAGAATGCAAACATTACAACAATAAAATTAACTGCATTTACCGAACTCCAATCAGCCTTAAATAACTGTCCAAACGTTAAACTAAACGGACTTAAATCAAAGCTTACAAATGCAGTAGGAATAACTGAATACATACCTGCTTCTACATTTGGAACATAAATTCCACAAAGTTCAGCAATAATACCAAGAATCCATGTCGCTAAAATACCAAAAAGGATTCCTCCTTTAACTTTTTTAATAAGGAAGACTGCAGTTATTAAAACACCAATCAATGTAAGGATTGCACCAACTCCGATAGAGTGAAATGTTTCACCTTTAAAAGTCTGATAAGTAACTAAGGTTGCATCACTGTTTACAATTAGTTTTGCATCCTGCAAACCAATGAATGCGATGAAAAGACCAATACCAACACTGACAGCAGCCTTAAGTGTCAATGGAATCGCATTAAAGATAGCTTCACGAACATTTGTTAAAGATAAGATAATAAAAATAATACCTTCAACAAATACAGCCATTAATGCAATCTGCCATGAATAGCCCATTCCAAGTACAACGGTATATGCAAAATATGCATTTAAGCCCATACCTGGTGCAAGTGCAAATGGGTAATTTGCAAAAATAGCCATTAACATGGTCCCTACAAAGGAAGCAAGCGCTGTTGCAATTAAAACTGCCTGTGCATCCATTCCTGTTACTGAAAGAATACCTGGGTTTACTGCCAAGATATACGCCATTGTCATAAATGTCGTTAATCCAGCCAGTACTTCTGTTTTGACATCTGTCTTGTTCTCCTTCAATTTGAATAACTTCTCTAACATTTACTACCTCCTATTTATTCATAAAGAATTTATTTAGGCGAATTCTCTACCCACCCTCATATATTGAAAAGCATACGCTTTACATCATTATTTAAGTCTTTCCTTAATATCATTGGCCTTTTTGTATATATCATCAACATCAAATTCATTCGAAAATTTGTAATTCTCATAAAGTATTTTTCCATTAATCATTGTCATCTTAATATTCATTTTACTTCCACTATAAACGATATTCTTGGCAATATTATTAATTGGCTGCATATTGGGCTGTTTTAAATCAATCATGATGATATCTGCGAGTTTACCTACTGCAAGAATATCCGCATCAACTAATCCCATAGAAATGGCGCCATTAACGGTTGCCATCCTTAGAACCTCCATGGCATCAACAGCCTTCGGATCATTCTCTTTTAGCTTACTTAATGCTGTTACCAAAAACATCTCTC
>CAZQTM010000232.1:0-3571 GCA_964595855.1 uncultured Lachnospiraceae bacterium
TTATTCATAGATTATATGACGAATTTCTTAACAATTCAATCCTTTATTGATTATAGGTCGTGTAAACTTATTGTAGGAATTAATTAGACAGAGTTGTCCCTGAACCGTCTTAAGACTTTTGACTATCTACACTATATTCCTTCTGCCTCTTTATTACAAACCCCAGATATGATTTTTTATGGCAGCTATCTTCTTTATCTGCGGATATGGAATGCTATATACCGGAAGGTCTGCTAATGAACCGAGCCTTCTTTTATTCTCATTTTCCATACTTATCATATTAGTTGCTGAATAAATTACTTCTTCTGCACCTACTGCTATTTTATGTTCACACTTCTGATATCTTACCAGTTCAAGCATATCTCCCTGATTATATTTGTATATTCTGAGACGAGACATCTTATCCGCGCCTGTATAGCACCAACCCAGTGGACGCGAACTCATTCTGTCCGCATATACATGGCTTACATGACCTTCCGCGCTACACCTGACGTTCTCATCCTTACCTTTCATCGACAACAGGATCCCGGACCAGTTTCCTAAGATATATGCTTTCGCCTTTTCTACCGCTCTTTGCTTGGTATCCTTCGCGGTAATCTCTATGATCTTGTCAAAGATACCTTCCGCCATCCATTTTTTCTTCTTATGGATAGCTCTATATATTTCGCTCCTGGCATCTTCTGCAGAATCCTCAAGATGAGATGTCGCAGCAAGGATGTATTTGTGCATATGATATTTATCTAATGCAAACTTTGATTTGGGTATTATATTTACGCCACTTCTTATCCACGAAGCTCCATCGCCATTGATGTATATATTTTCAACGGCATCCAGGTCATATGCCTCATTCAGATAATCCAGCACTTCATTCCAAAGTTTTTTTATCTCTTTGGTACCTTCATAAACCCCACCAAAATACTTTGTATTTACAAGTCTTGGTCTGCCATCTTTCTCCGTATCGACTCCCTCATACACATAAATAATTCTTGGCATTATGGTGTTCTGGCGCGGCTTCTTTATATCCCCCTTCTGATCCAGATATTGAAGAGAAACATGATCCTCGTCTGCATCAATGTATATGCTTTTCCTTTCCATCTTTTCAGACACCGCTATACGAGGGAAATCCAGTCTATGAAGTTTGTTCATTACCGCTTCTTTACTTATCGTGTCTCCCTTTATACTTGCTTGAGCGCCACCTTTTCGGTAACTACTTTCGGATGCTTCCTTCAGTACTCTTGCCTCAGCATCCTCTGTGATGCGAACATGTTTTTCTAATCCCATTAGTTGATCTAACAGGTAACAGGATTCACCCGTTTCCGTATTCTTGAACAGGGTCTTCTTATAAATCACTTCGCCAAGGCTTGTAATCAACGAGGTTTCATCTCGTCTGACAATGTGCCATCCTTTACGCACATCCTTTCTGTTACGTAGGAGTTCGTCAAAAGATTCCCATTCTTCCGCTATCATCTGACAGCCAAGTTTTGTTACTTCATCCGTAACCCCATACACCATTTCTGCTATCTTTGTTAGGTCACCAGTATAATGATTAAAAACTTCACTTAATTTTTTTACTCCCTCGACCTGAAACTGTTGTATACTATTAATCATGAAAGCGCCCTCCTTTGGATTATGTCTGGTCAACTAAATCCTAACACAGGATCAGGTGCTTTCTTTATGTCTATTTATTTTTCCTACAAAAACTTTACGCTACGATTGTTTTTTTTGCTACCATTTTTATGTTGATTAACATATACGAATTTGTGACGGAGCACAAATAATATTTATCTCAAATTGGAAACCACTTTCATAAATTTCCAACTAGAGTGTCTCCGCAATAAAGCTTTGACATGGAGATTAAAATGAAGGCAAGAAAAAGTGATTGGTATAAGGATGGTTGGACATTAGATATTAAAGAACAGTCATGGACAGAGAATACAAAAGAACAGGTGGATTTTATTATTAAGTGTCTGGGGCTTAAAGGAAATGAAAGAATTCTTGATCTGGCTTGCGGATATGGAAGGCATAGCTTAGAGTTTGCAAGGAGAGGCTTCAAGGTTATCGGGGTAGATATCACAAAGATTTATATTGAAGATGCTATAAAGGAGGCCCAAAGTGCAGGACTAGATGCGGAATTTATCTGTTCTGATATCAGAGAGGTCAATTTTGAGAATGAGTTTGACGTAGTACTTAATCTTGGCGATGGAGCAATTGGTTATCTGGAAAATGACAGTGAAAATCTTAAGATCTTTGATATTATAGCAAGGGCATTGAAAAAGGGCGGAAAAAGTTTTATGGATATTCAAAGCGGAGATTATGCAGATGCACATTTTCCACAGAAATTATGGGATGCCGGAGATAAAACGTTAACACTGTCAAATTTTGAATGGAATAAAAAGACAAGAATCATGCTATATAGCCAGTTAGATTATTCGTATGGTGAAATAATGATAAGACCTGAGATGCTCTATGGGAATCCAACCAGGCTTTACACAAAGGAAGAAATAAGTCAGATAATGAAGGATAGGGGAATGGAGTTGTATGCGGCCTATAGTGACTGTAATGGCACTAAAGCAAGCGAAAGTGGATTTCAGCTTATGACCTGCAGCGTAAAGAAATACTATTGACAAATGGGAATATGAGTATTAATGTATAACATTGTTACAGAACGATGTTACATAACAAGAGAGTGTGAATTATATGCCTCCAAAACCGAAGGTTACGAAAAATGAAGTTGCCAAAATGGCACTTGCGATTGTGAGGAAAGATGGCGTTGCAACGCTGACTGCAAGGGAACTGGGAAAACGCCTTGGTGTATCCTCTACACCGATTTTTACTATTTTCAAGAATATGGAAGAAGTCAAACAATCGGCAAGAAATATTGCATTTCATGAATTTGAAAACTATGCGGGAGATTTTACCGGCTACACGCCCGCATTCAAGCGAATCGGTATGCTGATGGTGTCTTATGCCATTCATGAACCTGAGATGTTCAAGCTTCTCTTTATGCAGGAACACAGCGAGAGCCAGAGCTTTGAAAATACCATCAATGACCTTGGTAGCGTGGCAAAGACATGTATGAGCCTGATACAGAAAGATTACGGCCTGACTGAGATCGAAGCACGTCGTCTGTTTGAAGCTATGTGGGTACAAGCCTTTGGCATGGGCGCTATGTGCGCCATGAAGGTTTGTGATTTCACTGAGGAAGAAATCGCAAAAAAACTAGGACAGGTATTTGCCGGTCTGGTTGTGGTTATCAAGGGCGGAAAATATGATTCATACTTTACGGAGCCGGACAAAGGCTCGGCGCACACTTTCCATGGAAAATCTGTGGAGAATCTGCCATATAACACCAAGGAGGGTGAGATATAACTTTATTTTATGAAACTAAGACTAACGAGAAAGGAAGAATTGAAATGAAGGTAATCATTCATGACTTAGGCAATGAGTATGATGAATGGCTTAAGAAGAAATGTGATGTGACTATTATTGCAGATGGTAAGTATGCACCCTGTCAAGGGTGTTTTGGCTGCTGGACCAAGCATCCTGCAGAATGTTTTATGAAAGATCGTCT
>CAZQTM010000233.1:0-3555 GCA_964595855.1 uncultured Lachnospiraceae bacterium
TATTGTGTTACCGCTGTTTCTATTGACACAATGTGGTTGCTGTTATATTATTTGTATAACAAAAATTGAATGTACTAGTAAGGTATCGTTGGTAAAGTGGGGTAATACTTATGATGGTAATTGAAATAGATTTTAATAGTGATGAAGCAATCTATATGCAGCTTAGAAATCAAATTATAATGGGAATTGCTACAGAAAGATTTTCAGAGGGAGAAACACTTCCATCTGTACGACAACTAGCAGATATGATAGGAATCAACATGCATACGGTTAACAAGGCTTATACGGTATTAAAGCAGGAAGGGTTTGTAAAGGTTGACAGGCGAAGAGGAGCTATTATTGCACTTGATATCGATAAGCTACATGCTCTTGATGAGATGCGAGAGGATTTAAGAGTTGTAATGGCAAAAGGTAGATGCAAACAACTATCAAGAGAAGAAATGCATGATTTGATTGATGAATTATACGACAGTTATGACAATTTTAAAGAGATATAGAATGAAAGGTGAGGAATTTATATGCAACAATCACAATTTACCGATAAAGCAAAAACGGCATTAATCTTGGCAGATAAATGTGCAAAATCTTTTCATCAGAATTATGTGGGAACCGAGCACATATTGCTTGGCTTATTACGTGAGAATACTGGTGTTGCTGCAAGAGTCCTACAGGATAATGGCGCAGATGAAAAAGAAATTGTAGAGCTGATACATGATTTTGTTGCTCCGGATGTTTTAACAGTAGTTAAGGAAAGAGATGGCTATTCTCCAAGAGCTCTTGCGATTCTGGAAGAAAGCCATAAACAGGCACAGCGTTTCCATTCAGATAAAACGGGAACAGAACATATCTTAATGGCTATTATCAAAGAAGGAGAAAATGTTGCTGCGAGACTGATTAACACGCTTGGAATTCAATTGCAAAAGCTTTATATTGATTTACTGGTAGCAATGGGAGAAGATGGATCCTTATATAAAGAAGATTTGGTAAGGAAGAATACAAAAAAGAAACTGGAACAGTCAGTACTTTCCCAATACAGCAGAGATCTTACAAAGTCAGCAAGGGAAGGAAAATTAGATCCAGTTGTAGGAAGAGAAAATGAAATCAGAAGAGTGATTCAAATTCTTAGCAGAAGGACTAAAAATAATCCATGTCTTGTTGGTGAACCAGGAGTAGGTAAGACAGCAATCGTAGAGGGACTTGCTGAAAGAATCGTTGCAGGAGAAGTGCCAGATACTGTTAAGGATAAGAGAGTACTTACACTTGATTTGTCAGGTATGGTTGCCGGAAGCAAATATCGTGGTGAATTTGAGGAAAGAATCAAGAAAGTTATTAAGGAAGTAACTGAGGACGGTAATGTTCTTCTGTTTTTAGATGAATTGCATACCATCATAGGAGCCGGTGGCGCAGAAGGAGCCATTGACGCTTCGAATATACTGAAGCCATCACTGGCCAGAGGTGAAATACAACTGATTGGTGCCACTACCATCAGCGAATATCGCAAATATATTGAAAAGGATGCAGCTCTTGAACGTAGGTTCCAACCAGTAACGGTGGAAGAACCTACAGAAGAGGAATCCATTCGTATATTAAAAGGAATCTGTCCGAAGTATGAGGATCATCATAAAGTAAAAATCTTAGACTCTGCTATTGAGGCAGCAGTCAGGTTATCCTCAAGGTATATAAATGATAGGAATCTTCCTGATAAAGCGATTGATTTGATTGATGAAGCAGCTTCTGCAATCAGGCTTAACTCATCTGGAATACCGGAAAACATAAAGGAAATTGAAACAGAAATTCAAAGACTGGATTTACAGATAGAAAGAACCATTAAACTGGAGGCTTTTTCACAAGCGGGAGAACTAAAAAAAACACAGGATGAACTGATAAAGAAACAGAACCGTCAGAAAAACCGATATGAAAAGAAAGAAGAAGAAAAGGAATATGTAGTTGGAGAATATGACATAGAACAGGTTGTAGCTTCCTGGACTAAAATTCCCGTTAGTAAACTAGAAGAAAAGGAATCAGAAAAACTACTTAAATTGGAATCTCTTCTGCATAAGAGAGTTGTTGGACAAAAGGAAGCTGTTGATGCTGTAGCAAAAGCTATGAGAAGAGGAAGGGTTGGATTACAGGATCCCAAAAGACCAATTGGTTCTTTTCTGTTTCTTGGCCCTACCGGTGTGGGAAAGACTGAATTAAGCAAGGCACTTGCTGAGGTAATGTTTGGAAGTGAAAATTCACTCATTCGTGTTGATATGTCAGAATATATGGAAAGTCATTCGGTTTCCAAAATGATAGGTTCACCTCCGGGATACGTAGGTTTTGATGAAGGTGGTCAGTTGAGTGAGAAGATACGCAGGAATCCATATTCAGTAGTGTTATTTGACGAAATAGAGAAGGCTCACCCAGACGTATTTAATATATTGTTACAGGTTTTGGATGATGGTCATATTACAGATTCAAAAGGGCGTAAGGTAAGTTTTAAGAATACAGTAATCATTATGACATCCAATGCAGGAGCATCCAGGATAGTTGATCCCAAAAATCTGGGATTTGAGACAAAAACTGATACCAAAAAGGATTACGAAAAAATGAAGAGCGGGGTCATGGAAGAAGTCAAAAAAATGTTCAAACCCGAGTTCATTAACCGAATCGATGAAATCATGGTATTTCATTCACTCACCAAAGAAGACATGGGCGAAATCGTCACGATGCTTTCTTTGAATCTAATTAATCGTTGTATGGAAAGTATGGGGATTAAGCTAAACATAACACATGCCGTTAAGACATATATTGTTGATAAATACACGAATCTAAAAATGGGTGCAAGACCATTAAAGCGTGCAATTCAAAGTGAGATAGAAGATGCACTGGCAGAAGAAATACTTTTGAAAAAAGTAAAGCCTAAAGATCAAGTAACAGTAGGTATTAAGGATAAGAAGATTTATTTTACTGTAAAAAATAAGACGCCATAGAAGACGATAACACTTAGTTAAGAAATAATGAAAGGTTTGTGAAAACTTTTCTTTTAGTAGAAAAAAGGAGAATAATAAGGTATACTGTTTTTATCAGCAGAACATCTGCGAATAATCGGGAGGACTTAAGAAATGGCAGCAGTAGAACAGTTACTTCGCATCGAAGAAGATGGAAGTATCAGCTTTGGTGATCATACTTTAGCAGTAAAAGCAAAACTGGAAGATTTCAAATATAATGGTGACCTGCTTAAAGTTAAGACGTTTAAGACCATGACAAAACTAGAGAAAAATGGCATGTTTGTTTATGAATCAGTGCCGGGTACCAGTGTTTTACATTTTTTAGAGACAGGCGATGGTGTTGATTTTAAAGTCGTGGGTAATGAAGATGCCCAGATAACTGTTGGACTTCAAGATGAGATGGAATATGAAGTGATTGTAAATGGGCAGAATGCCGGTAGTATGAAGACAAATTTAGGTGGAAAGCTAAACGTAAGTGTTGAATTAGCAGATGCTGGAGAAGTGAGTGTTTCCATTAAGAAGAAATAATTTTTGGGCTGTTGTTTATACAACAGCCTTTTTG
>CAZQTM010000234.1:0-3513 GCA_964595855.1 uncultured Lachnospiraceae bacterium
AATTAATGGGATACCGTTTGGATTCTGCTATTATATATCCAGGAAATTAATTTCCCGAAAATAATTTCCAAATACGAAGGCGTAGAATTGGGAGCCATTTATGGACAATGAAAATAGGATAACGGAAGAAAATGTAAAAAATAAGGTCGTATTAGATGATGGTCGCATAGAAGCACTAAAGGAATATTTAAGCCCGGAAGAACTTTATGCAGATCTAATTTCTCGTGTAAAAAAATATCATCCGTCTGATGATATATCCTTGATAGAAAAAGCATATCAAACAGCATTTTCTGCGCATAAAGACCAGGTTAGAAAATCAGGGGAACCTTATATTATTCATCCACTTTATGTAGCAATTATTCTGGCAGATCTTGAAATGGATAAAGAGACAATTGCTGCCGGTATTTTACATGATGTTGTGGAAGATACCATTTTAACGATAGATCAAATTAAAGAACAGTTCGGTGATGATGTTGCATTATTAGTTGATGGAGTTACAAAATTACAGCAATTACAATTAAGTGGAGATAATCAGGATAAATCTGCTGATAAATTGGAACTTCAGGCTGAAAACCTTCGTAAAATGTTTCTGGCAATGGCTAAGGATATCCGTGTTATTTTAATAAAACTTGCGGATAGACTTCACAATATGCGTACATTAAAATATATGCCGCCTGAAAAACAGGAGCGAATTGCAAGGGAAACGTTAGATATTTATAGTCCTATAGCGCAAAGGCTTGGTATTTCTAAAATTAAAGTCGAACTTGACGACTTGTCATTAAAATATCTGCAGCCAGATGTTTATTATGATTTAGTAGAAAAGATTGCCACCAGGAAAAGTGAACGGGAAAAATATATACAAAAAATTGTAGAGGAAGTCAGTGATCACATAAACCGTGCTGGAATAAAAGCACAGATTGACGGACGAGTAAAACACTTTTTTAGTATTTACAAAAAAATGAAAAATCAGGATAAGACAATTGATCAGATATATGATTTGTTTGCTGTCCGTATTATTGTTGATTCTGTTAAGGATTGTTATGCTGCACTTGGTGTCATCCATGAGATGTTCAAACCAATTCCTGGAAGATTTAAAGACTACATCGCTATGCCAAAAGCAAATATGTATCAATCTCTTCATACTACACTTATTGGAACGAGCGGACAGCCCTTTGAAATTCAAATAAGAACATTTGAAATGCACAAGGCTGCTGAATACGGTATTGCTGCTCATTGGAAATATAAAGAAGCTTCCGATGGTAAAAAGGTAGAAGCACAGGAAGAGGAAAAATTAGTCTGGTTACGTCAGATACTTGAATGGCAGAAAGACATGTCAGACAATAAAGAATTCATGAACCTCTTAAAGAGTGATCTTGATTTATTTTCTGATAGTGTTTATTGTTTTACACCTACTGGTGAAGTTAAAAATCTACCGGCAGGGAGTACCCCGATTGATTTCGCTTACAGTATCCATAGTGCTGTTGGCAACAAGATGGTTGGTGCACGTGTGAATGGTAAACTGGTCACAATTGATTATCAGATTTGTAATGGTGATAGGGTTGAAGTCATAACCTCACAGAATTCAAAAGGACCAAGTAGAGACTGGTTAAAGATTACAAAGAGCACACAGGCAAAAAATAAAATTAATCAATGGTTTAAGAATGAATTAAAAGAAGATAATATTGTCAAGGGCAAAGAATTATTGATTAATTATTGCAAGGCAAAGTCCATTGAAATCATTGATATCATGAAACCAGAATATATGGATGGTATCATGAAAAAATTCGGCTTCAAAGATTGGGATTCTGTTTTAGCTGCAATTGGTCATGGTGGTTTAAAAGAAGGCCAGATTGTTAATAAAATGGTTGAGATGTATGATAAAGACCATAAAAAGCCTCTATCAGATGCAGAAGTAATCGCACTGGTTGAAGAAAATTCTCAAACAAAGGTCAATACATATGATAAAAAATCAAAGAGTGGCATTGTAGTAAAAGGAATCCATGATGTTGCAGTTCGTTTTTCAAAGTGCTGTAACCCAGTTCCCGGTGATGAAATTGTTGGCTTTGTTACACGGGGAAGAGGTGTGTCCATTCATCGTACTGACTGTATCAATGTTATTGGCTTATCAGAAATGGATAGAGAGCGCTTAATAGATGCTGAATGGCAGGAGACAGGTGAATCCGGACAAAACGAAAAATATTTAGCAGAAATTAATATATATGCAAATAATAGAAATGGTTTACTTGCTGATATTTCAAAGGCCTTAACGGAGAAGAATATTAATATTTTATCTTTGAATACGAGAACAAGTAAGCAGGGCGTTGTCACAATGTCTATTATGTTTGAAACAACAGGAAAAGAAGAACTTAATAAAGTAATTGATCGAATCAGAAATATTGAGAGTATTGTAGATATTGAAAGAAAATCTGGTTGATCATATAAACCAACTAAATAAGAAAGGGTATGGTATGTCAGATTTAAAGATTGGAAGAATTGTCTTAGGTGTTTGCCAAACAAATTGCTATTTTATTTACCACGAAGGAGAAAAGAAAGTAATATTTATAGATCCGGCAGATAATGGAAAATATATCAATCAAACATTAAAATCAAAAGGATTTGAAGTAGAGGCGATTCTTTTAACACATGGACATTTTGATCATATCTGGGGATGCTCTGAACTAAGGAAAGAAACAGGTGCAAAAGTGTATGCACTTAATATTGAAGAAGAAGTATTGCAATCCTCCTCACTTAATTTATCAGAGAATGCGGGAAGAGCATGCACTGTTAAGGTCAATACTTTGTTAAATGATGGGGAAGTAATCAGTATTCTCGGATATTCAATAAAAACAATTGCAACACCAGGACATACAAAAGGAAGTTGCTGTTATTACTTTGAAGATGAAAAAATCTTAATTAGTGGTGATACTCTATTCTTAGAGTCGGTTGGAAGAACAGACTTGCCTACAGGAAGTATGGGTGAATTAAGTCGGTCTATTATAGAAAAATTATCAAAACTACCGGATGATGTTAAGGTATATCCAGGACATGGTGATTCGACAACAATTGGACACGAGAAAAAAATTAATCCATTTTGGTGTGAGTAAAATTCAGGAAGGAATATCATGCTAGTAGTTAAATGTAGTAAAAATGATTTTATTTATGATATACACTCTTTAGTTAAGGCATTTTATCCGGCAGAAGACGTTAAAGTATTTATGGAAGGAGAAAAACAGCTTTCTTCTGACAACGGTCTGCCGGAAATTTTTATATCTTTAAATGATCATTATATTAGAATAAATCTTTTCATAAATGATGTCATTGTAAAAGAAGAAAAAGTAGAAATTAAGGTTACTATTAATCGACCTGAATATAAGAATGTACTGAAGCAATTAATATATAAATTACTTTCAGGTTATTGCAATAAGGCGCTTCCATGGGGAACGTTGACAGGAATAAGGCCAACTAAAATTGCTTATGGAATGTTAGAAGAGAATAAGAGTGAGGATAGTATCT
>CAZQTM010000235.1:0-3509 GCA_964595855.1 uncultured Lachnospiraceae bacterium
CTGCGACTGTATTTTAGGAGCAGTTAATGGTTCAAGTTTGTGCGCAGCTCAAACTTGTAAAGTGAAATTATTATTTTCACTCTTCTTGCCCCTAATTCATATCCTGCAAAGAACCATCATCATCCAATTGCATTACTTTCTTCTCAACACGATCTATTTTGCTATTACATTCCTTAAGCAGCTTCATTCCTTCTTCGTAGGTATGAAATGATTCTTCTAGTGAGATATCTTCTGATTCCAATTTTTTAACATGTTCGTCAAGCAGCACAAGCATTTCTTCCAATGTCAATTCCGTTTTTGCTTTACCCATTTCACATCCTCTTTTCCTGTTACTGTTGCGAATATCTTACCATTTTTAACATAGATAGAAAGCTTATCGTTCGATTTAACTTGGCTAATATCACTGACACTCTTTCCCTCAATATTTTCAAGAAAAGAATAACCTTGATTTAATTTATCAAGTGGAGATACTCCTTTCATCCTTTCAATATATATCGCTAGATTTTTCTTTTTTTCTAATAGAATTCTCTGCATATTTTCCCGCAATCTATCCTCCAGTTGAATAGTAGAAAATCGTTTCTCTCTTAATTTTGCCTGTGGACTCAGTTTGCGCAGTTTTAAAATCCTGTTCTGTAATGATAACTGCTTTTGGGAAATAATATGCTCCAAACTCCTTTTTAGAGTCTGACCATATTGTCCCAAAGTTGCATCTATAGCAGCCATCTCACATACTGCCGCCTGTGCTGCTGCTGATGGTGTTGCGGCACGCAAATCCGAAACGAAATCCGATATGGTAGTATCCGTTTCATGTCCTACTGCCGAAATAATAGGAATGCTACAGTCAAAAATTGCCTGTGCAACTATTTTCTCATTAAAGGCCCATAAATCTTCTAGTGAACCACCACCACGACCAACAATCATCACATCTACTCCGAAATGTTCGAGTGCCTTAATTCCCTTTACAATACTTTGAGCAGCATTTTCACCTTGTACGATGGCAGGATAAAGAACAATCTGAATGTAAGGATTACGTTGTTTTGCAATACTAATGATATCACGAATTGCTGCACCGGTCGGAGCAGTGACTACTCCCAACACTTTGGAAAACCGTGGTATTGGCTGCTTATACTCTGGGGCAAACAGTCCACGTTCGGCCAATTCTCTTTTCAATAGTTCAAATCGTTCGTATAGCTCTCCCAAACCGTCCTGCTTTATACTTCTTGCGTAAAGTTGGTATTTTCCATCTCTTTCATACGTGTCCACATTCCCTGTTACAACAACCTGCATTCCTTCTGTTAAAGGAAAAGATAAGCCAGCGCGATTTCCTGCAAACATAATACATGCAATCACACTTAACTTATCCTTTAATGTAAAATAAATATGTCCAGAAGAATGATATTTACAATTACTTATTTCGCCTTTCACGGAAATAGATTGCAGTAGGTAATCCTGTGTAAACATATTTTTTATATATGAATTGACTTGTGCAACAGTAAATACATTCTGCATAAGATACTCCCCTTTATTATGCAAATTTTGCAAGAATACCATTTACAAATCCATAAGACTCATCTTGTCCGAATTTCTTTGCAAGTTCTACTGCCTCGTTGATGGCAACATTTGTAGGCACATCTTCATCGTATAGTATCTCATAAACCGCAAGACGAATTATAGTCAAATCCACCTTACCCATTCTTTGAGTAGACCAGCCTTTTGCTTTTTCATTGATCAGTTGATCAATTTCACTTAGGTGATTCATAATCATATTATATTTATTCTGGATATAATCCATATCCTCTTCCAAAATCTGATTATCACTATCTTCAAAAAAGTAACTACACTGCTGTTGCATTTCTTCCTGGTTATTAAACTCAATTCGAAATAGTAATTTAAAGACCTGTTCACGTAAGGTTCTTCTGTTCATCCAAAACTCCTACCTTTTTTGAGTAATCTGCTACTCTATATTATTTGCACTATAAAACATCCTGTAACGAAAAGCAAAGTGCCTTTTCTAAAAAGAAAGACACTTCCTGCTATTGTCTGCCTTTTTTCATATCTACTCCGGCAATGCGGATATTCACATCTGTAACGGAAAGTCCGGTCATATTCTCTATTGTAGTTTTTACCTTTTCCTGAACTTTACTACATGTTGTTGGAATATTATATCCATATTCCATCATAACTGCTAATTCAACTTTCACCTTCTGATTATAGATTTCAACCTTAACACCTTTAGTAAGACTTTTTACTCCAACTTTACTCATTAATTCATTTGTTATATTTCCTGCCATTGCAGAAACACCATCTACTTCTGTAGCTGCAAGTCCAGCAATAATGGCTACTACATCATCTGCTATCTGAACAGAACCCATATTTTCATCGCCTTGTAAAACATAAGTATTTCTATTTGCTTCCTTTTCCATAAAGGTGCCTCCTAATATCTATTTGATTTTTATCTCTTATCTTTTTATGAGTTGTAACACCCGAAATCAGGTGATTTTGTTTCATTATATCATATTTTTTTATAATTTCTATAGCCAGAAAGAAATACTTCTTTGTTCCTCACAATTGGTATATGCCACGGTACCTTTTAAATCAGGAAGAAATATAAAAACTTTTTGATTATTAATTAATTCTTCTAGCATATTATTATAAACAGATTCTGACGCACATTTTAACGTTACTGCTTCTTTTCCACTTTTTTGTGCCCGGTTAAATAATTCCTGCAGCATATTTTCATCATATTCTGTAAAAAAGGCACCTTCCATAACATAATAATTAGCATCCATAGAAACGCAGTCAGGCATATCCACTACACTATTAATCGTATGTGTCTCTGTGATCTGATCCGTAGTTACGCATAAATAATCATAATTTATAGAGGGCGTTTTTTCTCCGGTTGCCTGTAAATCCTGACTGCTTAATAAATAATAAGCATCTCCCCATGTTGGATCCACATAATAATATGCACCGTCAATTAATACCAAATCCCATGCATGACCTTCACCGTTCTTAACAGTCCCTATTACCAGTGTGGTCATCACTCCCATTTGACCTAGCAGATACTGCATTGCCTTAGCATATCCCTGACAAACAGATTGTTTATTAATAAATACGGAACAGATATTCTGATTATCTGGTGCATTTAAATCATATTCTGTTTCATTAATGATCGTCTCATAAATATATTTCACTTTCTCGTAGTCACTCGCATTTTCTGAGATACCACTTTTAATTCTTAATACTTCATTTGCAATAATCTCCTGTCTTTCCTTCGCTGTCTGCTGATCATAAAGATAATTACCGGTAAATGTAATCCTTTTTATCTTATCTCCTGACGTATATTTTGTATATTTATATCCATCAACATAAAAAATCTCCGGATGATCCATTAAGACACACTGAAAAGCCTTATCAATCTCTTCTGTTGAATTAGTTGAAAGGGTAATATTATCCTCAAATATTAAAAGTGCCGATAAAATATCAACATATATTTTTTGTTCATGCGT
>CAZQTM010000236.1:0-3476 GCA_964595855.1 uncultured Lachnospiraceae bacterium
CTTTCTTTTATATTATTCTTCCATAAGTTCAGTTGGAGCGACCTTTATCATTGGAATGGTAAACATTATGGTAATCACAGTTATGATTGCAAAAAGTATGGCAGCAACGATTAGTGCAAGTAATGGATTTGCAATAAGTCCATTTACGTGTATGATTCCAAAAAAAAGCTTTTGCGAGAATAATGCATGCACCAATAATGCAACAGCAGCTGATATAGTCGTAAGAATGATAATTTTAAGTAGATTTTTTGTGCAAATATATCCATTAGTGAAACCCATCGCCTTAAGAATGCCGTACTGACGACGGTTTTCAATGTTATTCATAATTAACAGATTAACAATGTTTAGCACACTGAATAGCGAAAATATGATTACAAACATTGTGGTAAGAGGCTTTGATATACTGTTAAGTGAATTCATGGAACCTTCCAGGAAAGAAGCTGTTTCTGAAATATTTACTTCAGGGAAGTCTTTTTTTACTGCTTTTTCAAAGGAAGCGTAAGGTATGCCACTTTTTAGAAATACCAAAGCATCTGTGTAATGTTCAGGACGATTGTATTTCTCGTATTCACTTCCATTCATAATAATATTAAGTCCACCGTTATACATACTTGAAAATTGACCTGTTACAAGATAATCGTTAGAATAGGAATCATTTTCCATGTGAAACCATTCTCCATTGTCAATTCCTATTTTTTTTGCAAGATCATATGATATAAGAATTTCATCGTCTGCCTTCGGATGTCTGCCTGAAACGAGAGGAATGCCAAGTTTAGCCTCGGAACAATCATCGTAAATTTCCAGATAAATATTATTTTCATTTACATCAACATCAGTCCGCATACCGGACATACCAATGTTAATATTTGATAATACATATTTATCAATGTCATCCGACTGCTTAAGAAAAGCTTCTATGTCTTCATCTGAATTCATCTGTATGACAGCGTCATATTGTGGAAATGAAAACCAGTATCCTGTCATCTGATCAAATCTATTTAGCGAGTAATTGACAGAAGTGAATAGAATTGACATATAAAAAGAAACAATCAGCACAATTATGGTTACGATACTGGCACCCCTTTTCCAGGCAATATTATTTATTGCTACAAAGAGAGGGGAATAAGCATTTTTTATTAGTGCGTGTCCTATCTTTTTTTTAGAAGATGGGCTTCCTGTAGAAAAAGCTTCGACAGGAGTAATTTTGCATATTTTTTTAAGGGAAATTAATACTCCTATTGTAAGCATTCCAATCAGCAAGAATGCTGCTATGAAAGCAAGTATGACCGATATCATGGAAAGCTTGAAGGTACCAACATGACGCAGTACCATACCACATAAATATTGTGCAATGGGGAAGCTTATGGCAGCTCCGGTAAAGATTCCGATTCCACCGGCAAAAATAAAGCTTTTTGTATAAATACCAATAATTTTTCTGCTGGTAAATCCAAGTGCCTTATATGTGCCAATTTCCTTGTATTCGTTAGCAAGGTTTGACATAATAATAAACTTGATTATGACAAGTGATACCACAAAAATGATTGCTGCAGCAAGAAGACCGACACCTCCAAAAATATCTGCAAGATATGAAATGCTCACGCTTATACCGTCTGCATCAATTAGTGAAGCGGCATTAATACTAAATTCCTCAGGTAGTAGTTTCATGTATTCATTGCTTGACATATCTTCATTAGAAAAAAATGAGATGCCCTTTAATTCCAATCCGTCAATCAAATCTGCGGAGGAAGTACCAATGTAGAAAGGAATGATACCCATGTATGGAGATGGACAAATCGGAGTTGCCACAATTCCACTGACGGTAAGTTTGACCCCATCTTCAGAACCGGCACAGATTTTATCACCAATCTTGATATGATAAGAATCTGCACATACTGAGTTTATCCAGATTTCACCTTTAGCAGGAGATACTTCGTTGCCTTTTATCATTTTCAAGTTATGCATGAAATTGTTGAGTTTATCTACATGATATACCGGATTGTAGTATGATTTAATCTGTTTATCTTTAAAATAGAAATTATTTTGAAGCACCGTTACATCATTAAAACAAATTCTGTCTGTCTTTTTCATAAGATCTTCGTATGGTTCAAAATAACTCTTATCATATTTACTATCAGCCATTGCAACAATACGCGGGCATTCTGTGTATGAAGTGTATTCATCGGTAAATCTTTTTGTTTCTGCAACAAAACTTATGCATGCGGCAAATATTGCGGATGTAAAACAGAGCATAAGTCCCACCAGAATGAACTGGAATTTTTTCTTTTTTAATTTCTTTAGCCACATTTTAATCAATCCTTTCGATGTGTTTGTTTATCCGATGAATTAATCATAAATAATTTATATAACAATAATACAACTAAAAAATAAATAAATTATTACATGATTCAAATTGACATCGTTATTTTATTATGATAACATAACAGTGTTATGCAACAGGAGGAGTACATTTGAAATCGGATGGAGAAACAAAGGAACGATTAATTGTAAGTGCAAAAAAGGAATTTATGGAAAAGGGTTACATGAAAGCATCCCTTAGAACGATATGTAAGAATGCGGGAGTAACAACAGGTGCACTTTATTTTTTCTTTCAAGATAAAGAAGACCTTTTTGCATCCATTGTTGAGCCACCATTTTTAGAATTGATACAAATACTAGATGAACATTTAGAGGAAGATGAAGGTCTTGTTTCATTAAAAAAGTGGAGAAACTTGCAGGATCTTTATCATGACCATGGAGATTTAGAGGAAGGAATTGTACATCATCTTTACTCTAATTATGATTCATTTATACTATTACTAAAGGGAGCTCAGGGATCTAAATTTGAAAATTGCCTGAATCATTTAGTTAATAAATTAGAGGAAGATTACAGAGGACTAATTAATGATATGATCAAGATTAAGCCGGAAATTCAGCAGGATGAGTATATGCTGCATTGGATAACCCATATGAGTATCGATGCCTTTATTCATCTGCTCACGCTGGAACCGGATGAGAAAAAGGCAATAGAGCATATGGAATTAATTATGAAATATATTATAAGTGGATGGATGCAATTGGTTGTTAGACCAAATAACAAATAAAATGATGCCGTATGGAAGTACGGCATTTTACATAACAACTACATAACAGTGTTATGTAGCAAGCAGAAAGGGAAAGATTATGTATTTAGAAATTAATAATGTCAAAAAAAGTTATGGGAAGGATACAAGTTATGTTGAGGTATTAAAGGGAATTACAGTTGGAGTTGATAAAGGTAAAATGTGCGTTATTCAGGGAACGAGTGGTTCCGGAAAATCAACATTATTAAATTGTATTGGGGGACTTGAGGTCATGGATTCAGGTTCCATTATAGTGGATGGCAAAGAAATATCGGGATTAAAACAGGACGCATTATCTGATTATAGAAGAGATAATCTGGGTTTTATCTTTCAATTTTATAATCTGATTCCAAACCT
>CAZQTM010000237.1:0-3469 GCA_964595855.1 uncultured Lachnospiraceae bacterium
TAGCCAATGATGAGAATTCCTACTGCAACTACACCAATAAAGATAGCCAATAGCTTATTTTTTACAACTCTCTTCAACATAATAATGGATGGCAAACTAAGTGCTGTGACACCCATCATAAATGAAAGAATAGTCCCTACCCCAACACCTTTCGTAAATAATGCTTCCGCAATTGGAATGGTTCCGAAGATATCTGCATACATTGGAATTCCTACAACCGTTGCTATCAATACAGAAAACGGATTATTTTCACCTAGAACTGTTTGAATGAAAGATTCCGGAATCCAGTTATGGATTAATGCGCCAATTCCAACTCCAACTAGAACATAAAGAATAACTTTTTTAACGGTGGCTACCACCTGTTCTCGTGCATAAATCATTCTGTCTTTTCGTGATAAATCAGGTTCTTCTATATCAATCGTTGCACCTGGATTTATAAATTTTACAACATAGTCTTCCATTCCTAATTTGTCAATAATTGTTCCACCAACTACTGCAAGTATAAGACCTACGATAACGTAAGCTATTGCAATTTTTGCACCAAAAATACTCATTAATAATACTAATGCGCCAAGATCAACAAGTGGTGAAGAAATCAAAAACGAAAAAGTCACTCCTACTGGAAGACCTGCATTGGTAAATCCAATAAAAAGTGGGATCGAAGAACAACTACAAAATGGTGTTATCGTTCCTAATAAAGCACTTAAAATGTTTGCCTTTATTCCATGGAACCTGCCAAGTATTTTTTTCGTTCTTTCAGGTGGAAAATAACTTTGTATATAGGATATGATAAAAATTAGTACAGATAACAGAACCAATATTTTAATCGTATCATAAAGGAAAAACTGAATACTTCCTCCTAACCTTGAAGATATATCGAGTCCTAATGCGGACAATCCATCTCCTATCAATGCATTTAACCATTTCATACCAAGTATCTGGTTCTGAAAAAAATTCCAAATCGCTTTCATATTAAGCACCTTCCTTAATTTAATATATCGATATTTATCAATCTGATGTTATTATATTCTTCATATCGATATTTGTCAATGTGTTCTTTTAAAAATTAGGAGTATGAGATTCAACCCCATACTCCTCTTAAATTATTCACACAAATACTTAGGACATTTTATTCCACTTATACGAAAACTTTGCTTACAGCTGTTCTTACACTGTTCACAAAGATTATTATATTGAAGTTCTCCTTTACTATTCTCAAAATATGACCAGAACAATTTATCTTCTCTATTCCTAATATCATTATTATCTGCCATTGCCTCCTCCTATCTGGACTTACCAGCATTCTTTCGTTCAGAGCACTTTACCTTTGATACAACATCATGTGTTCCCTTTACTTTTTCATATTCCTCAAAAATTTCGGCATTATACTGTACACTTGGTTCTGCAACCATAGAAACCACCTGCTCAGTGTGAGCTTTCTCCATCAAAGAATCAAACTTCTTCATCATTCGGTCAATCTCCATATCCCTTGCTAGATTCTCTGTCTTATCAATTGCTGCATCCAGCCTTAACTCCATAGCTTCCAATATCTTTTTCTTTGCAAGCCAAGGTTTCTTTAACATCTCAGTTTTTGATAATTTCTTCTCTGACTGAGAATAATCAACCGTTTCCTTATCAACAAATGTACGAAAGGTATTTGCAATCTTCTGATTCGCTTCACGCATTCCGGCTCCAAAAGTATCAATCTTCGCAATCGTTGTTGAAACCTCTTTTTGAGTTTCCTTCACATGCGTGCGGATATCCATTAATTTATCCTTTATATTAAAGAGTTCCGCGATTTTATTAAATGCTGCTTTCCCTTTCTTCTTTACTTCTACTACGATATCTGAAGCCTTCGATTTGATATTATCTTTAACAACAAATAGCTGCTCTTTCATCATATTACAGCGTTCATGTAATCGTTCTGCTGCCGCCTGAACCTGAGCTTTCAAATTATTCAGTACGGTATCTTCCTGCATATCCCTAAGTTGTTGCTTCACATAGGTTAATTCTTCTGTCATTGAATCCAACTTTTTCTCCAGACTATCTATATACGCACAAAGTTCAAATGTATGATTTGCTTCCTTGGGCATACTATTTTGTTTAAAAAGTTCGAATAACTCCATAATCATTTCATCTTTCAAAAGTGTTGATTTCTCTACTGCTTCCATTGGTTTTTCCTCCATTCATTGATTGGGCGGGTAAGTCCCCGCCCGTTATTCAAGATAAGTAAAATGCCTCATCCATTCACTTATAAGTTTCTATCGAAAAGGTGTAGCCTCCTTCTCCTGCTGATTTACTCGACTTCCTACTGGTTTCTCCTCGACGTTCTTTGCCTGATTCTGACTTTTCTCTTTTGCCTGTTCATATTCCTTTACTATTTCGTCATAGAGTTTTTCACGAAACTCCTTGGTAACTGGATAACAAACATCCTGATACATCGGTTTTCCTTGCTCATCTATCTGTTTCGTTTTATAAGCTGGCATCGAGACAAAGATATTTTCCTTCCCCTGAAGAATGTTTACATTATTTACAATGAAACTTTCCTCAATATAGATTCTGGCAAGCCCTTTGATGTTACTTCCATCTTTTTCATATGGAGATACTGTTACTGAGAATTCTGGCATCTCTACTGCACTCTTCATCCCTTTACCACTTTCTTGTACCTGCTCTGGTGCAAGTAATCGTTCATATGCTTCAAGAATATTTGTATAAAGTTCCTCGCGAAATTCTGCCGTGATTGGATTGCAGACATCCTTATAGATGGTTGTACCACTCTCATCTTTTTCACTTGACTTATATCTAGGCATGGATACAAAAAGCTGATCTTTGTCTTTGTTCTCAAGGATTGCGATATTGGTAATTTTAAAACTGTCGCCAAATACTACCGTTGCAAATCCTTTAATATTGCTACCTTCTTTACTGTTAATGCTGTTCACCTTAATTGAATATTTCATATGCTATTCCTCGCTTTCTTTGATTAAATCATTATTTGTCACCACAACTTGCTGTGGTATTACAATCTCACATCTCAACTGCTCAATTTGTTCTACTGGTAATCGACCATTCAGCAAATTTGCCAGCGTAACAACAAATCCATCCTGCTCGTAGTAAATCCAGTCTTTACCTTCGATATCACCCTCATATATCACAGTGACCGCAAAGTCTGGCATAAACAGTTTTTCTTTTTCATACCAGATACAGACCACACCTTCTCGTAAATTAAGGTTTAGTTCGGGAATATTTACATACCAACCACTAATAACTAACTGCATATCCTCGTCTGTTTTTGCGATGTCATCTTCGACTTCTGATAAATCCATTACTGAAATAACTTCTTCAACCTCATGAATTCTATACTTCATATCATTAATCACCGCCTCTCCTAATAAACACAATCAAGTACAATTCCCCATCTCTAACTTCATGTCTTTATAATGGACTGACAGATAATCCATAAATTTCTCTG
>CAZQTM010000238.1:0-3451 GCA_964595855.1 uncultured Lachnospiraceae bacterium
TGTCGTTTCTGCAAGTTATGGTACGTATTATAATTTGTTAAATAATTTGTACGTGATACAGTTGGAACACTTGTTAATAACATATTTGTTCCTGACTCAATTACAATGACCAATATCCCAATAAAAATAATTATCTTTGGAGTTGTTGTAAAGTCACGGTATTTATGAATTAATAAAGAATAAATAATTAAAAAACATGTGGTAAGAAGAAAGGTACGATCCGTAAAAGCATCATCCGTAACTAATTTCTGACAGAGGATAATAAATATCAGAACACCTAAAAACACACGTGATAATTCTGCTTTTGATGTTTCTTTTATATGCATAAATGCTTCAAAACATACGGTTAACAAAAGAAAAATATATAAAAATGACTGGCGGCAAGGCAGAGAATCAGGATAATTCATTCCATGCCAGATAAAGTTAAGCGTATTATTAACAAAGCTAATCAACATAAAAACTAAAAGTGATAATTTACCGATTTTTATATTGGTCGGTATATTCTTACATGTAATATAGATTGGAAACAGAAACATTACAGCGACGGAACAATAAAGATTTGGCCAATGGTCTAGTCCGGTTTCAATTGTCACATCAGTGCAGTGTCTAGCCAGTACATCAAAAACACTAAAATATGTTTTGACAGTAGTAGGAAAATCAGCACTGCTGAATTTTGAAAGCTGTAGAGCTGCAACCTCTGGAATTAGGAGAAGTGCTGCCATACCTCCTGCCAAAAGGGAAAAAATCGCAAAACGATAACATGCCTTAAGCTTATCACTTCCATTTGGTAGAAGTACCATTAAAAAATATAGAACGAGGAAGATACAAATCATAATACATAAGTAGTAATTGGATAAAATAGCCACTGCAAGGCTAATACAGTAAAGTTTATATTTCCCTTCGTTTACTAATAGTTCCAGACCAAGAATAATAATTGGTGCAAGCACGATACAGTCAAGCCACATAACATTCCAGTTATATGCAGCCATATATCCGGACATAGCATAAAAGCACCCAAAGAATGCTATGGAAAGATGCTTTGTATGAAAATGTTTTGATGTATAATAAGCGAATGTAAAACCACATAACCCCACCTTGATAACAATTAGATAGGACATAAATTCCATAAGATATTTCTCGGGACAGAGAATACAAAGCCAGTTAATTGGACTGGCAAGGTAGTAAGCATACAATGCAACAAAATTGGATCCTATTCCGGTATTCCAAGAGTAGAACAATGAATCCCCACTTCTTAATTTATGAAAGAATTCCGTTAAGAAAGGAAAATACTGATGATACATATCAATATGAAGAAAGGAACGGTCACCAAATGGAAAGATTAGATTCCCTGCAAAAATTATCATCATAGTAATGAATGGAATAAAAAATGATAAAAGATACAATTGATTACAATCAAAAAAATTTAATATACGATTTTGATTTTTTCTTACTTTATCCACCATAATTCATACTCCTCATTCAGGAAATTTGGTTTAATTAAATAAATGATAATACTGTAGCATTCTATAATCAGTCAGTAAGTCTTTTTGCTCCCCTACACTGGTAGTTTTTCCATCTGCATTTGTAATTTGCATAGAGGAAATGGATAAGAATTTACTGTTAAGATCTTTTAAATAATTTTGATATGCAGATTTTTTGACTCCTGCCACATCAAGGACTTTAGAACCTAAAAAGTTTGCACTGGTGGTGAGCCCACTTGCTTCGTCAATATCATAATTGGTCCAAATAATAAAAGGTACCTTATAACGTTCTCGGACTTCTTCTTCTGTAAGAGAGTAAACACTTCGACCATTTAGCTGATATATAGGTGCAACAACGGAATCGGTTGGCTGGTGATCACCATAGAATACAATAACCGTGTCTTCGTCTATTGTACTAAAATATTCAATTAAATCCTGTAAGGATTCATCTGATTTTTTTAGTAAGGATAAATAATTATTTAGTGCATCGGAATCTGAATCCGTAACACTGACTTCTGGATTGAAATTATCAAACGACTCAGTATAGGATGAGTGATTCTGCATGGTCACATTAAACAGGAATAAAGGAGTTTTATCTTCCTTTTCTTCATATATTTCTTTTATTTTATCAACATCTGCCTGATCACTGATATAATTTCTTAGTAATTCAGGATTCGTAAAATCATCTTGTGAATAAAAACGATCAAATCCAAAACGAGTGTATACCTTATCTCGATCCCATCCTGCAGCCCGATAAGGATGCATAGCGATTGTGGAATAACCATATCCTTTGAGCAGAGAAGCAATCGAATCCGTTTGTGATTTTACATATTGCTGGTATGGAATACTTCCAAGAGGAAGAAATGCCATTGAATCACCAGTTAAAAATTCAAATTCTGTATTAGCGGTATTTCCACCTAATACGGAGACATCCATATAACCGGAAATGGTATTTTCAGCATTATTCATAAGACTTCGCATGAAAGGAATTTCATCTGTATTTGTCTGATACTTGTCTAAAACAGAAAGATCAGAAAAAGCTTCATTCATAACAACAATGATATTTGGATTTTTTGATGTATTTTCATTATCTTCATAAGATGATAAGAGTTCTTCTGCATTTTTTGCACTATAATGAGCTGGTTTATCTACTTTCATGAACTTCATTTCCATAAGGAATGCAACAACGGTTCCATCCTTATAACTCATAGTGGTTGGTGTAAACAACTTATCATAAAGTTTAAATGTTCTTACTGTTTCGTCACGTTGTACATATTTGGAATATCCAAATAATAATAAAATCGATACGATAACACAGCCTATTCGTACAGGTATCTTCTTACTGATTGTAAGTTTCAGTTTACCACAGAAGATGGCAATTAGCAGCAATAAAAGAAATACAATTACTGCCCTCGAATTTAAATGATATTTATAATTATTAGCAACACTTACTGCGGTTCCAATACTGAATATATCCCATGGCATTATGGGAGTTGATCGAAACTGTATGATAAAATAATCGGTCATCCCCAAAACAATAGCTAATATTGCTTCTATCCGGATGGCTGTTTTTAATTTTCCAAATATACTTAGCAACAGAAATAATAATAATATAAAAAATACTATATTTAAGAGTTGTATTTGAAAATACATTTTTTCGAATGGATTACGCATAAACCACTCAAATAAGTAAAAAATAATTACCGGTGCTACAAAAATGCTGATTATATTAATAATTTTCTCGTATTTCTTCATTTTTTTATCTGACTTTCTACTTTATTATTATGTATCATAAAACAAGACTCATTCTATTAGATTAGAATTACGGTGTCAAGACAGTTTTATACAAAAAATATTGGAAACCACCTTGACAATTTGTTTATTTATGTGTAGTATATACACGTTGTCTCAAAACAATAATATGTGCGTTTAGCTCAGCTGGATAGAGCGTTTGGCTACGGACCAAAAGG
>CAZQTM010000239.1:0-3444 GCA_964595855.1 uncultured Lachnospiraceae bacterium
TGACTTCAAAAGTTCCCATTATAATGCTCACAGCAAGAGGTGAGGAATATGATAAACTCTTTGGATTTGAGCTAGGAGTTGGGAGAAGCACTGGCACTAAATGATGTTCTTCAAAAGGAATTGATTGCAAACGTATCACATGAATTGCGGACACCACTGACACTTATACGTGGTTATGCTGAAACCCTTAGAGATGTGACAGGAGGCAATCCAGAAAAAAGAGAAAAGCAGTTGGGAGTTATTATTGATGAATCAGAGCGGCTTGGGATAATGGTAGAAGATATTTTAAATCTAGCCCAGTTACAGTCGGGTACTGTGGTTTTAATAAAAGAAGAGTTTTCATTGAGAGAAATGCTTCAATCCATAAAAGAGCAATATGAATTAAGCGAAGACGGCAATAAATTAGAGTTGATTGGTGTAGAAGAACTGGAAGAGCTTCTGGTTGGTGACAAAAACAGGATCAGGCAGGTGTTTAATAATCTGATAGGTAATGCATTCCGTCATGCAGGTGAAAAACAACTAGTGGAAGTTGTGATAACAGAGATAAAAAGCAGGATAAAAATAGAGGTTAAAGATTATGGGGAAGGAATTGATGAGAGTGATATTGATCATGTATTTGAACGCTATTATAAGGGAAAACGAATAGATGGACAAAAGAGTGAGGGTACTGGTTTAGGACTGGCTATCGTGAAAAGCATTTTGGAAATGCATCAGGTAGCTTATGGTGTAGTAAGCAAGGTTGGAAAGGGAACTACTTTTTGGTTTGAATTGGAAAAGTTCAGTTCTATTTAATCAATAAAATCCGAAGCAGATTATACTGCTTCGGATTAGTAATAAAAGCACTTAATTACCTTTTTTCTTGGAATTACTGTTGGAACCGGAACCATTATCGGAACCCTTGTCTGAACCAGAACCTGAATCAGTCTCAGAACCAGCACCAGATCCACTATCGGAGCCAGCATTAGAATTATTTTTAGCTTTTGATTCAGAATTAGAACCCGAACTTGAACCAGAGCCATCGGAGGATCCAACTTTGGAATCATTTGGGGTCTCAGAGACAGAATTAGAGTCAGCATCCGATTTAGCACCAGCATTGGAAACGTGGGGGGGCTTAATGTCAGATTTAGATTTAGTTTTAGATTTAGTGCCAGATTCACTGTCATTGACCGTATCACCAATTTTAGAATCTTCAGATGGTTTATTATCTTCAACATTTACAGTGGGTTCACTGTTCATATTTTCATTGGTGTTTAGTTCCTGGTTTTTGATTTCTTCACCTTCATTTTTCTCTTTTTCCCGATTAATTTCCTTGTATTCCTTTGTTTTTGCCATAATTTCTTTTACAGATTTATGAAGCCATTCTTCTTTGTTTATGGTATCTGCATTTTCAGCATTCTCCAACATCTTTTCCACTAAATTAAGTTTGCCTGGTGTAACGCCAAGTTCCCTTGCTTCAGCTACACGGTTAGCACCTACTGCTTGTGCAATTACAGTAGCTTCATGATTGTTATCTTCTACACTGTTATTCACAACCGTTTCAAGAGTTTCTGCAAGTTCACCAGCACTATCCATATCATCTGATGATGTAGTAATAGCTACACCGCCTACGTTACTGTCTAGGTATCCTGCATCAGAAATCTCATCAACAGTTAATGAAATTGCATCTTCAATACTCTTGTTTTCTAAATTATCAAGCTCTAAATTGTTAATAATCTCTGTCCCATCATCATTAACACCCGTTACTGATAGCACTCTATCAAATCTGTTTACTGAATATTCGATAGACGGATTTACATCCAGGCTTACATAGGTATAGGGAGTGTAGTAAGCATATGCACTAATACCAAACATTGCTAATATGCAGGCAGCTGCAGAAGCAAATGCAATGACCTTTTTAAAATTAATTTGTTTTTTCATACTAATCTCGACCTCCTGTCCAATCTGGTAGTTATCGTTTCTTGTTTTAACTACACATCCTTCGTCAGAAAGTATAGCTGCTGTATGATTATTTATTTCAACAACGACACCTTTCATATTAATTACCTTCCTTTCTGATGAAAGACATATATTCAGCCAACATTGGATACTCTCCGGATAGTATCTCTATTGCCGCTAATATATATCTACGATGATGATCTAATAATTTTCTGGGTAGGTTTGTATTTTTTTGAATTATTTTTATAGGGAGCTGTTTTGACTGATAAATTTCGTTTCTGATTATAGGATTATCCAAAACATATAATACTGCTTGTTTACAAGCGGCTTTTGTTTTTACAGATTTTGGAGAGCATGAAGTAAGGGCATAGAATGAAAAGCCAAACTGTTTAAAAACAGCATTCGCTGCTTCTATTTCATCTTTTATTGTATTGTCTGTTGACTTCGATAATTTTGTAGCGACTTCAATCTTAATCCCTGTATCAGATTCTTCGTCCTCATGATTTGAATCAAAGATACTGGGATTTACTGTTAATTCAGAATGATATTTTTGATTTATACGGTAATAATCAATAAGATTTCGTTTTATGATTAGTTCAGCATAGGGAAGAAAACTTCCTTTTTCCTGGTCATATGATTTTACAGCATTCGAAAATGCGATTAATGCAATAGACCATTCATCATCACTTTGTGTAATGTATTTATGCGTTGAGCGATAGGAACAATTTATTATGAAATGCTTTTGATCATGAATAAACTCAGAAAATAGTTTATCATCTTTTGATGCAAGGATAGCTTTTTCATCTATACTTAACATAAATTCCTCCAACAAGTTTTAAGGGTGATTTGAAATAAACAAAAATGTATTTCGACTATACTTTATCAGATTCGATATTAAATAGTAAAAACTAATTTTTTGAAATTACAAGTCTTGATTTAAGTATATCGAACAAAATGCAGCATATATTAAACAGAACCAATTCTTTATAAAGGATCATTATGCAAAGTGGAAAAATCGAAAATCAATTAAATTTGGCATTAAGTGTATCAGAAGAACAGCGTATCAAGTCACTTGATTTGGCTGTTGGTTATATGCCTATAACTAGAACATGGGAATTGGTTGTTAGGTATGCCGGTAACTTGAGCCGCATAAAGGAAGAGTTGCAGATATCCGTTACTGAACTTTCAGATCAGTATGCTATCCTTATAATTCCTGAATATTTAATTGATCGATTGACGGATTATGAAGAAATTATATTTATTGAAAAGCCAAAGTTGTTATTTTTTGATGTTAATCAAGGGAGAACAGCATCTTGTATTAATCCACTGCAAACAGAGAATTATAATTTATTTGGTAAAGGAGTTTTAATTGGTATCATAGATTCTGGTATTGACTATTCTCATCCTGATTTTATTAATGAAGACGGTACTACTAGAATTGTTGCATTGTGGGATCAAACTATATCAGGAAATCCCCCGGAAGGATTTGATATTGGAACTTTGTACACA
>CAZQTM010000240.1:0-3437 GCA_964595855.1 uncultured Lachnospiraceae bacterium
TTCATCAGAAAATGCAAAAAAGTCATGGATAACCGTAGGAGATGCTTTTTCAGATCTACCTGTACTATTTCCAAAGGCTGATTCAAAATATAAGGCTGTTAAATTAAATGAAGAAAAAGAATATGCATCTGATGCTCAAAATGAGTTTCAAGAAATAATGCGTAATTGGTATGGAGCAGAAAGCTTCGGCTCATCAGCGAATGCTTTTAGAAACAATAAGCGAGATTTTGGAATCTTTGAGAGAATGAACCAAGGTGATAATTATATCGATGCATCAAAAATAGCGGATATGTTATTTGAAAAGGAAGCTAAAGTATTTGGTTATGTACCAAACAGCGAAGAATATAATAAATTACACGATAAGATGGTTCCTGCATATGATAGAGACAAATTTGAAAATAAATGGAAGCGCTTAGAAGAATCTAGACCGTCACATACTTTGGTTGCTCATTTATCGAAGGATACATATAGTCATATTCATCCATTGGAACCAAGAGGAATATCTGTTAGAGAAGCTGCAAGAATTCAGTCATTTCCAGATGATTTTTTCTTTGAATGTTCAATGGGAGATGCTTTTAAACAAATAGGAAATGCTGTACCCCCTTTACTTGCGTATGGGGTGGCAAAAAGTGTATTACACGCATATGAGGAGGACTGACAAATGGCGTTAGTTGATGAGATTAGAGAAGGATTTGCATCTATTACATCAAATGGTGCAAGACCAATAAATGAAATGCCCGCAGAATATCCTGCGTTTGTTATTAGAATACCAGATGGATATGGTGTGGCAATTAAAGTTAATAATGACTTGGAAGTATCTGAAAAGTTTAATAGTTGTAGATTTCATACGCAGTTAATTTCTATGGATAATACAGCTAGTAATTTTTTGATATTAAGTTCTGCATTTGAAGCATATAGATATCAATTTGCAGCCTTGTGTGCAGAATTTGTTGATCCGGGACCAAATGGAGAAACGAGAAATGGATTATTGGAAGATCCGTATAAATGGTGGCTAAAGTGGAAAGAACTTGTTGGAAATACAAATAGAGAACAAAAGGTATATAATGTTATTGCAGAAATGCTTGCAATAAAGCATAAATTACAATCAGATTTGACAACAGAGTGGGCAGCTACGCGTATGGGAAGCCATGATATAGAGTGTAGTGATGAAAGCTGTGAGGTAAAATCAACATTACAAAGATATGGTGCTGAGATAACTATTTCAGGACAGCATCAGTTAGAACATTTTAAAAGATTATTCCTATATTTTTGCAGAATGGAAGAATCATTAGAAGGTGTTTCAATCAATGAAATGAAAGATATTTTGGTTGAAGCAGGATATGATGAAGGAAAACTAGAAATCGAGTTAGAACGACAAGGTTTTGAACGTGGTGCTAGTATTCGAAACAAGAAATACAAAGTCTTAGAGAAAAGGAAATATGAGGTGGACGATTCTTTCCCTAGAATTACAAAGGAAACGTTTAAAGGCGATAGATACCCAGATGCGATAACACACATCGAGTATACAGTTGATTTAGATGGAATTGGATATACCACATGGTAGAATAATGTTTAAAGTAATAGAAACCTTTAGTGGGATTGGTGCCCAAGCAAAGGCGTTAGAACGTATTGGAATTGAGCATGAAATAGTAAATACCTGCGATTGGGATGTGAATGCAATAATTGCATATTGTAAAATTCATAAAGGTAAAATTGACTTATCAAAATACGAAGATATATCTGATGAGGAAATAGAAGAATATCTTAAAGTTTTGACGTTGAGTATGGATGGTAAAAAGCCAATCAATGAAAAAACTTATAAAGCGTTATCAAATGATTTTAAAAGAATTCTGTATGCATCAATCCAAGAGACAAAAAATTTAGTAAGCATAACGGATGTTCATGGAGATCATATCCAAGAAGATATAGATTTATTTACATATTCATTTCCTTGTCAAGATTTGTCGTTATGTGGATGTTGGCATGGAAACAAAAGTGGAATATCAAGAGATGCACATAATCGTTCAGGAATGTTGTGGGAAGTGGAGCGAATTCTTAAAGAGATGCATACTGCAAAAAGAAAGCTTCCACATTTTCTCATTATGGAAAATGTAACTAATATTTTATCGAAAACGCATGAAGATGATTTTAACGATTGGAAATCAACCCTCACTGATTTGGGCTATTTTAATAAAATCTATAGATTGAATGCAAAAAATTTCGGGGTTCCACAAAAAAGGGAGCGGGCATATATGGTTAGCATATTATGCAATGGTGATATCGATAAAATAATGAAGTTAAATCAGTATTTTCTTCAAGATGGTCCTAATGATTTAGAGAATGTTGAGGTTGCAAAAAATAAACGAGCAAGAGATTTTTGTCTAAAGGATGTTCTTAAACTAGATTATTCAAGAAAAGAATACGCGGAAGAAGCAAATAAAAGCCAGCCGAATGATACTCCTTCAAGAAGGAAAATTAGAGAGGAAAATGATATTCTCTTTAATGGTGTTAACATAAATGAGATGTTTGTAAATACTGTTACAACGAAACAAGATAGAAATCCGAATTCAGGGCTTATTCTGTACGAGAATGGAGTTGAAGGAAAGAGTAAATGGAGATATCTTACTCCTAGAGAGTGTTTTATGCTTATGGGGTTTGATGAAGATGATTATATTAAAGCTTGCTCAGAGAATCTAGAGTATAGAAAAGGTAGACAATTATTAAGTCAAGAAAAAATGATAAAGATGGCAGGTAATAGTATTTGTGTGGATGTGTTAGAAGCGTTGTTCAAACAAATACTGGAAATAAATGATATGATTTTTTAATAGAAAAAGATTGAGATTAGACAATGTTTGAAGAAATAGTTGGACAAAAGAAAACATGTGATTTAATAGAAATCGCCATTCTTGCCGCAAAAAAGAGAAATGAATTAGTAGATTCGTTTCTTCTTTATGGTGCGGATCAATATACTCGACACCAATTAGCTTCATCCATTGTATCAGAGTTAGGGGTTCAGTTTAAGGAAGTACGAAGAGAACAAGCAAGAATAAAAAAGGCAAGTGAATGGGCGTCTGATTTAAATAGTTTTCGAGAAGGTGATTGTTTTATTATCGAAGGAATTGATGTTATAGCAACAGATGTCTTGGAAGATGTTTTGCTTCCTACAACAGAAAAGAACTGTTTATTCATAACTATTGGCAAGGGATATAGTGCTAGAAGAATGGAATTGGATTTACCACATATTTGCTTTATTATTATTGCAGATAAAATAGAAGAAGTGCCAAATCAGATGGTTGACAGTATAACAAATGTTATACGACCTGATGATATAAATGAGAGAACAAGAACGTTGTGGTTTAAGGAATGCCTTGAACAAAAGCACATTCGGTCACAAGATTATGTGAAGCGGATATGGGAGATCTGTATGGATATATTAG
>CAZQTM010000241.1:0-3434 GCA_964595855.1 uncultured Lachnospiraceae bacterium
AAAGATTTGAAAAAATATTTAGAGGATCCTAATCGCGAAGTTTTTGAGGAGGATGATTCTGAAGAGTAAAGATGGGTGGTTACAATGAGTGATAATTCTAATGTAAGTAATGGATTTATTGACAATCCATCATGGGCAAACTTGTTTGAAATGGCTGAAAGCTATGAAGAAGATGATGGTATGCCAGTCTGTGATAGCGTGAATTTTTATGAGAATAGTTCTAAGCAAGACGAAAGATACAAGACACCAAAAGAAGCATTGAAGGTGTTATTTGGCTATGATTCCTTTAGAACGGGACAGAAATCTGTTATTGATAGCATCTTAACCGGACGAGATGCTTTTGCTGTTATGCCTACTGGAGCCGGAAAATCTCTTTGTTATCAGATTCCTGCTATCTTATTACCAGGGATTACACTCGTTATATCACCACTCATTTCGCTTATGCAAGATCAGGTAAAAGCATTAAATGGAGCAGGTGTTTCTGCAGCATTTATTAATAGCTCCTTATCTGAAAGAGCATTTTTTGAGACGGTTAATAAGGCAAGACAGGGACTTTATAAAATAATCTATGTAGCACCAGAGCGACTAATTACTGATGGATTTCTTAATCTTGCAAAAGAAGTTCAGATTTCGATGGTAACAGTAGATGAGGCTCATTGTATTTCACAGTGGGGACAGGATTTCCGTCCTAGCTATATGAAGATAGTTGAGTTTGTAAGGCTATTAGATAAGAGACCGATTATAAGTGCATTTACAGCAACTGCAACAGAAAATGTTCGTGAGGACGTAGTTTGTACACTTGGATTAGTTAATCCATATACATTGGTAACAGGATTTGATAGAGATAATCTATTCTTCCAAGTTGAAAAGCCAAAGAGTAAGGATCAGTACATTCTGGATTATATTTCAGAGCATACTGGTGATAGCGGTATTATTTATTGCGCCACAAGGAAGAATGTTGACAGCTTATATGAAATCCTAAAAAGCAGAGGTGTTTCTGTAGCAAAATATCATGCCGGAATGGGTGCTGCAGAACGAAAGCAGATGCAGGATGATTTTGTATTTGATTATACAAGTATTGTTGTTGCAACAAATGCTTTCGGAATGGGAATTGATAAATCCAATGTTAGATTTGTATTCCACTACAATATGCCACAGAGTATGGAGAATTATTACCAGGAAGCTGGTAGAGCCGGAAGAGATGGTTTGGATTCAAAGTGCATATTACTATTTTCCCCACAGGACATTGTGATTAATAGATTTTTACTCAATCATAAAGAAATGCCTGATCTTGATTCTGTTGACAGAGAAACAGTAAGAGAGCGCGATACTCAGAGACTTCAGATAATGGAGAGATACTGTTATACAACAGAGTGTCTGCGTAACTATATCCTTAAGTATTTTGGTGAGAATCCAGAAAAGCCATGTGAGGACTGTGGAAACTGTCTTCGCGAATTTGAAACCCTGGATATGACTGAGGAAGCAAAGAAATTAATCAATTGCGTTTATGAAGCCAAGGGGAGATATGGAAAAAACATAATCATCGATACTGTTTCTGGTGCAAAAACAGCAAGGCTTGAAGAAATTGGAGCTATAAGCTATAAGTCATATGGTGTGTTAGCATCAGCAAATAAGAATCTCTTGAAACGTTTGATAGAACAGTTGGTAATGGAAGGTTATTTATTGGTTGGTGACTATCAAGTGATTAAGATGGGTGACATTGGTGCGCTCAAAAATCCTGATACAAAAGTGTCTGTCAAAATTACCGATGAAGATAAGCTTCCAGAGAGAACTGCAAAAACAAAGAAGAAAGTAAAGGGTATGGAATCTCTTACTTCAGCAGGCTTCAAGTTATTTAGTAAGCTTAGAGAACTCAGACTTGAAATTGCGCGTGAAGAAAGTATGCCACCATATATTATTTTCAGTGATAAAACTTTGATAGATATGGCAATTAAGGTACCTGCAACGAAGCAAGAGATGCTAAATGTTTCGGGTGTAGGTGAAAATAAGTATGCTAAGTATGGAGAAAGATTTATTTCGTTAGTAGAAGAATGCGTTGAAATATATCCTGAACTAATTGAAAACAAGATTTCTTTAGTTGAAGAGGAAAAGGTACTAAAAATAACAAAGAAGATAAAGAAAAAGTCAGGTAAGCAAGAGTTTTTCCTTCTTCAGGAAGAGTCATCAAATTTTAATTATATTGATTTTATGTATATCTCAGATATTCGCGATGAAATGACTCGTATATGTGTGAGAGATAATGTAAAAAAATTGCCAGTTACTAGATTAACGGAAATACTTGTTTTAGAAGGGCTTATTATAGAAAGAGAGCAAGATGGTCGATTTACTAAGGTTCCTACCAAAAAAGGATTAGATCAGGGTATAAAGGTAGTCGACAAAGTAAGTGAGAAAGGAAATCCTTATACAGTACTTGTATATCCAGTTAATGTTCAGAATATGCTTATTGAACACTTTATTGGAGAAGTCGACGATGATAAAGAAGACGCAAGAGTATTTGAGACTTCTAAAAGTGCATGGTTAGAAGAAAAACGAGAGCAGCATGCAGGTGCATATATGCCTTGGACAGAAGATGAGGATAAGAAACTCACCCATGAGTTTAATAGCGGTCAATTTAGTACCAGGGATCTTTCTGAAATACATGGAAGAAACACTGGAGCGATTAGAGCAAGACTGAAAAAGCTGAAGCTGATAGAGTCGTAAAAAGTTTTGATTGACAATTGTGTTGAATTAGTTGTTTCGATGGTAAACCTTCAAAAATGGATGGAGCCACAAATTGAGAATAAATATTGATTTGTGGCATTTTTAAAGTGGATAGAGATCATAAAATGGGAAAAAATATAGAATGGGGCAAAGATACTCTTAATTTCAAACAACGAGGCAGAATATAGGCGTAAGCATAAGGAATGCTATTTGACGATAGTCAGTAAATATTTGGGTTACTTTTGTGCAAAAATGATTTGAAATATACACAAAAGTAAATAGCGGAGGGATGAATCAATGACAAAAATGGAAGTCCTTTTTTGATGCGTTGAATTGTATTTGCAGACATTCCCTGTTTATAAATTAAATTGTATTCAGTTACATTTTTCTTTCGCATAGTCTCAAACAGTGGTTCATAAGTCCAGTAGGAATGAATAAAAGTCCAGTCTTTCAGGAACGACAAACAAATATATTGATAGGGAATTTGTCAGACATTGTCTAACAAATTCGGAAAGGAGTTTAATGAAGAATATTGAAAAAACAGATGAACTATTACCATTGATAGAAGAGATAACAAAAACAGTTTCAGGATCAAAGCACAGAGAATCAGAATGAATATGACACAGGAGCAATTAGCTGAGGAAATACATATTCCAAAGTCAACAATATCTGCATATGAGAATGATAAGGTGGATATAAAGGGGAGTGTAATT
>CAZQTM010000242.1:0-3434 GCA_964595855.1 uncultured Lachnospiraceae bacterium
AATAAACCAAAGGTAGCATTTGTATGCGTACACAATTCTTGCAGAAGTCAAATTGCAGAAGCACTTGGCAAACACATTTTAGGTGATAAGTTTGATTTTTATTCCGCAGGAACAGAAACCAAACCACAAATAAACCAAGATGCAGTAAGACTTATGAAAGAACTGTATGGCATAGACATGGAGAAAACGCAATACTCTAAATTAATTGAAGATATACCTCCTGTCGATATTGTAATTACAATGGGTTGTAACGTTCAGTGTCCTTTTTTGCCTTGTAAACACCGTGAGGATTGGGGGCTTGAGGATCCAACAGGAAAAAGTGATGATGAGTTTATAGAAATCATTAGAAAAATAGAAAAAAACATCCATAATATGCAATTGTGAAAGCAGATTTCTTAAATATTACAAAAAGGCCCAGAATCATTTGATTTTGAGCCTTATTTATCCTAAGGCAATATCAAGAACCATCATGAGAGCAAAACCAATTGCTACACCGATTGTCCCGATGTTGCTATGTTCACCGGCTTGAGATTCGGGAATAAGTTCTTCAACAACAACATAGATCATAGCACCTGCAGCAAACGAAAGAATGTATGGAAGTATGGGAGTTATTAATGAAGTTAAGAGAATTGTGATAACTGCACCAATCGGTTCAACAGTTCCGGATAAAATCCCATAAACAAATGCTTTCCATTTTGGAATACCAGTACTGACAATGGGCATTGAAATAATCGCTCCCTCAGGAAAATTTTGAATAGCGATACCGATTGCAAGAGCAAATGCTCCGGCAACAGTAATCGATGGATTCCCGGAAAGAAAACCGGCAAATACGACACCGACAGCCATACCTTCCGGAATATTATGCAAGGTTACAGCCAAAATAAGCATGGTAGATTTCTTTAGCTCAGCATGTTTTCCTTCCGGCTTATCCGAATCTATATGCAAATGTGGAATAATTGTGTCTAACAGCAACAGAAATCCAATACCAAGAAGAAACCCAACAAGTGCCGGTATCCAAGCAACCTGATTGCTTTCTGTTGCCATATCGATAGCAGGAATAAGCAGAGACCAGAAGGAAGCTGCAATCATGATACCAGAAGCAAAACCCAGTAATGCTTTTTGTAATAGAGAATTCATTTCTTTTTTTAAAAAGAAAACCATAGCAGCCCCAAGCGAAGTACCTGTAAATGGAATTAAAAGTCCCCAAAATGTTAATATTGTTTCGCTCATATATTTCTTCCTTTTCCCTTACTTGGAAAAATTTTATATACTATTATAATCCTCGGAAATAATTATAACATGTTGTCTATTGTTAACTATTTTTCAAAAGCTAAGCAAAAATTTAATCTTTTTCTAGAGGGCTAGCCAAGTACCAATGAGCATAATGAAAAATGCGATAATAAATGATGTGCATGGAATTTGGGGAAAGATGATCATTGAGATGATTACTCCGATAAACGGAGCAATCGCATAATAGGCACTAGTTTTTGCTGCACCAAGATTACGTTGTGCATAAATATAAAAGTATAAGCTTAAGCCATATGTAATAAATCCTAATAACATAATAAATATAATATAGGATATATTAAAAAAGCGTTCTCCTAGAAGAAATGACATTACTATTGATCCGATGCCGGAACAAATACCTTTTATTACGATTATTTGCATAGGATTCTTCGAAGAAAGCTTCCTAGTGCAGTTATTTTCAAAGCCCCAACAGATGCAAGCAATCAGAATTAATAAGGAACCGAAAGAAAAGGATAGACTGCCAATATCATCTAAAGATAACAAAATGCATGATGTTGTAATACAGAAAATTGCTAACCAAAGTTTTTTAGTTATAGTTTCTTTAAATATAATTAAAGCAATCATTGCAGTTGCTATAACTTCGAAATTATTAAGTAAGGATGCATTAGCGGCACTTGTTTTTGTTAATCCAATCATGAAACAGACAGGGGCTACTATATCAAGTAGAACCATACCTATTGTATAGGGAAGCTCTTTTCGGGTTAGTGGAGCTTCCGTGGTTGTAATCCCAATAAGCTTCTGATATAGATTCATAAGTGAGATACCAATACCAGCTCCAAGATATAAAAAGCCAGCCATCATAGTTGGTGGAACATGTGACAGAAGCAACTTAGATATTGGTGAATTAATGGCAAATAGTAAAGCTGCCAATAATGCGTAAAATATGGATTTGGTCTGTTTATCATGCTTATTTCTTGAAGTTAATAATCTGTACATAGCTATCCTCGAAATACTTATGAAAAGTGAAACCTTCTAATGTAAAGTCTAAGATGTACTCATCTTTATTATAAAATCTTGCAGCGGTTTTAGATAAACGGAACACGGAATTAAGGACATAACTTAAAAACGTTGGAAATTTGGGATCGCATACATATAGTTCACCACAAGGTTTCAAAATACGAAATGCCTCTTCACGAAATGCTTTTTGATCCTCAAAATGATGATATGCCATGCAAGTTATGACGACGTCCATGGTAGCATCTTCGTAGGGGAGTTCTTTACTGTTTCCAACACAGAAATTCATTTGCGGATATTTTTTCTCCGCTTCCCAAATCATATTTTTACTATAATCAATACCATAACAAGATATCTTGGTGCCATTATTACTTAATCGATTGAGAAAAGTACCGGTGCCACATCCAACATCAAGAACACAATTACCTGGACTAAGGATAACATTGTCAAGTAAATCATTGTAAAATCGTTGGCTTAGGGATCCTTCAATACCTTTATCATATTTTGTTGCTCTTTTATCAAATCTAATATCTTTTTTCATGTTTTTTCCTCGCTTTAATATGCTGAGCTAAATAATATATGTTACAATGTTGAAATAAGTTTTTCTGTAAATATATAGTAAACGCATAACTGACGATAATTCAATCTACACATGATGGGATTAATTCAATACTGAACAAAATGATGTATTTGTACGAAAAAGGAGATATAAATGTTATGGCTTGTGAAAAGCAAGATAGACGAAGCCTGAGAACTAGGCAAATGATATTTGATTCTATGTTAGTATTACTTAGAAAAAAGCAGTATAGTAGCATTACTGTTCAGGATATTATAAAGGAAGCAAATATAGGGCGGTCAACATTTTATTCTCATTTTGAAACGAAAGAGGATTTGATAAGTAGTTACCTAGATATCTTATTTTCTCATCTAGATATGCAGATAAACAATCTAGGGGAAGAACAAGAGTTTTTGGGAGCAATGACACATCTCCTTTGTCATATTTATGAGCAAAAAAAGATGATTAAGGGACTGATGGATTCAGAAATCTATGTTTTAATATTCGATAAGATAAGCAATCATTGGGGGGTAAAACTAGTTGAGTATGTGAGAAACAAAAAACCAGACTATTTCAATGAACTACCTTATGAACTTCATTTAATGCAGGTTACAGA
>CAZQTM010000243.1:0-1673 GCA_964595855.1 uncultured Lachnospiraceae bacterium
TTTTTACCTCTTGTTTTGTTAATATCCATAGCATAACACAACCCAGTCACTGCATCTTTGACCGCAGCATCACCAATGGCATGTATATGAATTTGAATTCCATTAAGATCAAAGAATTGACATACCCTTTTCAATAATTCCATATCCCAAAAATTAGTCCCACAAAAATTTTCGCTTTCGTATGGCTCTGTCAAAAATGCCGTTTTATTGTCAACCACACCATCTAAATAGAGTTTTACTGTATTCACCTTAATATGATTAGAACTGTATTTTTTTATTCTGTTAATTCTTTGAAACATATCATCAATTGTATCATATGGATATATATTTACTGCAATATTAATTTTAATAAATATTTTCCCTTGTTGATCTAATTTATTTAGAATATTCCACTCTTTTTGGTTGTTACCACCTAGGAACATCAACGCTTGAATAGAGGTAATTCCTTTTGAAATTAGCATTCCTTGAAATTCTAATATTGCTTTTTCAATCATATTGTCTTCAAATGAAATTTCCTCTACGTATGACAATAACTGAAACACTTCTTTTTCAGCCAAAAATCCATCTCTACTAATTGCAATATCAGGGTATTTTTTAGATATTAAAGATAATAATGTATTATTAATGATACAACTATGATAATCATCAGAAAATATAATTGCCGGTATATTTTCAAAAGATTTATCTAATGATGTTTTCAGAAGTTTATAACCATTCTTTACGCGTTCACAAACAGACGCATTCCAGCCATAACCCCTGACAAATTCTCCATTATACTGTTCATAGCTTTCTATTTTTTTTAAATACCCTTCAACACTATTCTCATAAAGTAAATTTAAACCAAATAATTCATAAAGTAACATTCCTGGAATATGTAAATGACTATCTATCCATGATGGTAAAATATACATATTTTTACAATCCAAACATTTTACTCCACTATGAATAATTTTATCAATTTCGAATTCCTGATTTGTAAGTACGTTATGAATTTTCCCTTCTTTAATATATATAATAGCATCCTCAATATTTTTTCTGCCATTGAAATAACATGCATTATATAATATAAGTTGATTACTCATTCATTCACTTCTTTCCTAATAGTCTATTCCTACTTTTTCTTATGGCACGCTTATGTGCAATAAGATATATCAAATATAATAAGATACAACCCGCTCCTCCAATTATGCCGGATTGAAAATTTTTCATTGTAACCTGATTATTAATAATTGAATAGGCTAATTGTATAAATGTTGGTAAAACTTGTATCATAGCAAGTAATAAAAGTAACGTATTCATTAATGTCCCTTCGATTTTCTCACTTTCAAAAGTATCAATCGAAATCATTTGTTCAAGTACTTCTCTACATTTATAATACTTATCAAATTCCTCTCCAATTCCAAAACGCTCCGCAATTTTCTTCGCTGATATTCTCACCGTAGGATAACGAAGTTTTTTATAATCAACAAATAGTATTGCGTTTGCCGCCTCTTTACTCAATTTATACAGACTGGCTTGAACATCTTTTTGTTTTTCTTTCCCAAATTCATGATTTAAATAATCATAAACTTTAGCACTCACATGAGAAATTGCTGCTTCTTGCAGCATAAGCAATTCAACAAAATACATTTCAATTGATTGAGAATTCAATCTACTCTTTATATTAATTTCTT
>CAZQTM010000243.1:1773-3433 GCA_964595855.1 uncultured Lachnospiraceae bacterium
GAATTATTATACTCTTTCATTTTACGAATATAATAACTGGATAGGCATTCATCATCTTCTTCGACGCATAATACCGAATTCTTTGTTTTCACCGCATGAAGAACATCAATCTTATTACTTATCATCACATTTGTATCTTTCACTACCAAGGAACAAGGGTAAAGAAGGTGCAAATCACATAAACCAACCTTATTCATTTTATTACATTTATTAAAGTAATCTAGTTGTTTAAATAAATCCTCTTTAATATTAAGTGTGCTTAAATTTTCACCCAATATATAAATAAATATATTGCTATTTTCTTTCTGATCTTTAATTTCTCTTCTTTGCAGTACTGGTATTTCTTTCCATCTATCCAAGTTCCATAATTGTTCATCGGATAATAACACTAGTTCTCCCATTATATTGCTTCGTTCTTCTTCTATAAGAAATGATTTCTCTTTAAATAAATTGCAATTCTTAAACCCGCATAATTCATATGGAGTTGTTATGATATCTTCACCCAATACGTTTTTTTTAATACTGCTATGTAACATTTCTCCAGATAAAAACACCTTTTTCATAATTAAACCTCTTAGTTCATCGATTTTCAATCATTGTATTTGCCAAATCATTTTTCATTAAAGTAATGATACCATATTAAAAAGGACCTTGTAAAATAAAGCAAGACTAGAAAATCAAGATTTTTCTTTTTCTTACTGTCATTCTACAGGATCCATTTTAATATATGAATACATTTTCCTTATATACCATCTTTAGTGTTTAATCATTATGTACCATTTGAAAAAGGTCATTGGTTATATTTAATACTTCTTCCGTACTTGCAGTTGTTTCTTCAATACCCGCAGCTTGTTGCTCCACGTTTTCTAACGTTGATTGTGAAATTTCTATGGTTTTCTTTAAAGAATCTTGAATTTCATTTGTCAGCTTTTCAATATTGACAGCAGTCTCTTTTGAGTTTTGAGACATATTTCTAATTTCTGATGCAACAACAGAAAATACTCTTCCGGCTTCTCCTACTCTTGCTGCTTCAATGGACGCATTCAAACCTATCAATTTAGTCTGATCTGCAATAGCTTTAACTGAAGAAAGAATTTTAATAATTTGTTCGGAAATATTACTAATATTTACAATTTCGTTATTTAGCATCTCCTGATTCTCACTTACACTTACTGAAGAAGCTGCAAGTTCTTCCATAGTGGCAGAAATCTGTGAGAAACTTTCAAGTAAAACAAAGCGTCATCATTTACAAGCGTGTGTTGTATGGAAGTATTCACCAATTAACGCGAGACGGGAATAAGAGATTTTTTAAAAAGCAATATCAAGAAAGAACCTGCGGTTCTTTCTTGATATTGCTTTACCTGCGCGAGACGGGGTTAATAGACTTTTGCGTTGCAAAAGTCTCTGGAAGAACCATAGGTTCTTCTTGCAATTGCTTTACCTACGCGAGACGGCGATAAAAGACTTTTGCGTTGCAAAAGTCTCTGAAAGAACCTGCGGTTCTTTCTTGATATTGCTTTACCTGCGCGAGACGGGGTTAATAGACTTTTGCGTTGCAAAAGTCTCTGGAAGAACCATAGGTTCTTCCTCGATTCCAGTCTTAATTGGTTATAAAGAAAGAGTATATCACTACGTGATATACTCTTTCTTTATAAGCGCG
>CAZQTM010000244.1:0-3426 GCA_964595855.1 uncultured Lachnospiraceae bacterium
CCGGATTGTCTGTATTTGAATTATGCCCGGCATTCGGAATCCACACAATTGGTAACTTATCTATCTTGGTCCAATTCTGATTATATTTTTTTGTTGAACCGGCCTTATCATGTTCTCCGCACATAAGAAGAACCGGACAATCTATTTCATATGGCAAATCAGCCTCCATAGCTTCTGCAAGAATTCTATAACCCTGGCAGGTAATATCACAATATTCTTTTTTTGAGTAAGTTCCCATCATTTCATACATCAGTTTTTTACCGTATACTGTCTCTGTAGTTCCGTTTGTACCAGCACGTTTCAAAGCCTTCCATGGGTATGGTCTGAAAACAAAATCGGTTCTTTTTAAAAGCCAAATCTCCGATGATGTCACATATTTCCTTTTTAATGGAGCCGAGTCAATTGAAATAAATCCCTTCAAAGCATTAGGATAATTTTGTATGTAGCATTGACCAACATAGCCGCCCATTGATTGTCCAATTATTATGGGATATTTTATTTCTTCCTTTAAAATAATTCCATGTAAATAATCAGCTTTATCAAATATTGAAAAGGTAAGTTTAAATGGACGTGAAATATTATGTCCTGGTGCATCCCATACTAAAACATTGTATTTATTTTCAAAAAATTCTATTTGCTTTTCAAATAATCGATGGTCCGCAGTAAGTCCCGGTAAAAAAATCAGTGTCAACCTATTTTCTACAAACTCATTAATCCAATAATGTATATGCAAATGATATTATAAGGATGTAGGAATTATGGCATATAACAATGTCGTAAAACCTACATCCTTATTTGATATTTTTGAACATATTGTTACACTTCTAATTGGAGGTGCAATACATATGATTAAGAATCTTAAAGGAGAATTAGCAGTAATGGATACTCTTAGTATTAAGCCAAACTATGCTGCTCTAGGTAGAAAGTATGGTATGGATCCGCGGACAGTAAAAAAATATCAAAATGGTTACGAAGGGAGGTCTTCTACAAGAAATAAAGGAAGTAAGCTTGATCCTTATAAGATTGAGATTGCTGACAAGCTAACTATACGAAGGATAACTGTTCAGGGCGTTTATGAATTTATGGTCAAGAAATATGGTATAGATCGCATCGGCTCATATCCTAACTTTAACAGATATGTGAAAAATTATAAACTTAAACCAAAAGCTAAAGTTGAAGGACATCCTAGATTTGAAAAGAAGCCGGGCGAACAGGGACAAGTGGATTGGAAAGAAGATATTTCCATAGCTAATAAATATGGTGAGCTATTCACAATTAATGTCCTGCATCTAACACTTAAGTTTTCGAGATATAGCCATCTGGATTTATCAGTGCAAAAAAGGTTTGATGATGTCGCCCGTGGGTTGATCAATGGATTTAATAAATTCGGAGGAATACCACATGAATTGCTTTTTGACAACATGTCCACTGTAGCAAATGTACAATCAAAACCAAAGAAACCTACAGATGCTATAAGCAGAATGGCAAAGGATTTTGGTTTTAAGGTTAGGTTCTGCGGTACCAGAAAGCCTGAAACTAAAGGAACTGTAGAAGCAAAAAACAAAGTGATTGACTGGGTAAGAGCTTACGAAAGCGAGTTTGAAACAATGGAGGAATTGGTAGAAATAGTAGAAACAATAAATAAAGATATGAATATAAATATCAATCAGGAAACTGAAATGTCACCAACAGCACTGTTTTACAAGGAAAAAGAGCACCTGAATCCATTACCAAATAAGGATATCATAGATACCTACCTGACACCAAACAAGTATAAAGTATCAGCTGAATCACTTATTCGTTATGGAGCTAACAGATACTCTGTTGATCCAAAGCTCATTGGTGAAGAGGTCACGGTAGACGTCTTAGAAAACAAGCTTTACATCTATTATAACGGAAAACTTGTTGCATTTCACGAATTATCTGAAAAGAAAAATAATTACAATGATGAGCATTACAAAAAGCTTATGAGCGGAAAGGCGAAAAAAGAGGATATGAATTGTGTTGTTTCGGAAAATCTTGAACTAATGGACAGGCTTCTTGAATACAGAAAAGTTAATGTATCAGAAATAGCTGCAACTAAGTCAGCTGACGCACTTATAGCATATATTAATCAAAGTGAATATGGTCGTTGGGTGATTTGTCATTATGCCCATCTCTCGCCTACAGACAGACTTGTGTTTATAAAGGGAATGAATGATGTTCTTCCATATGTTGCTAACAGAGAAGTGTTTATCTCTCATATTAAATTTTACATGAAAGAAAACCTCTGCAGACAGTTGGATTTTGACTGCTGGGTCAATGATTTTATGGCTATGAGTAAAGATGATTGTATTCTTACAGATGACGGGTATGAGGTTATCAAGAATAAATACTCAGCTGAAATCGATGCATTTATCAATGATATTACACTGCAGCACGAACAGGATCAGATTGAAGAAGAAAAAAGATATCAGGAGTACATAAACTTAAATGAAGGCATTGACAGTAGTATTGTACTCTCTGATAACGAAGAATTATTATTTAAGGAGTACAGCGATGAATACATACAATAGTTTAATAAATAATCTAGAAGCCTTGGAATTAAATAGAATCAAGGAAAATGTTAATAAATATCTGGATATGATAGCTGATGGAAGCAAAACTGCTCTTGATGCCATATATGAACTTACACAGCTAGAAATAGGCTTTAAAAAAGAACAAGCTATTACTGGATGCGTTAAAGTAGCAAATTTTCCGTTTCTCAAGGAAATAAATGAGTTTGATTTTAATTTCCAGCCATCACTTGATAAGTCAAAGATAATGGATCTTATAACACTAAGATTCATAGAAAAAGGTGAAAACATTATATTCTGTGGCACTCCTGGGGTTGGTAAAACCAACCTTGCAGTATCGATTGGAATAGAGGCTGCAAAAAAGAGATACTGTGTGTACTTTATTACATTTCAGGATCTAATATCTCAATTAAAAAAGGCAGCATCGGAAAATCGTCTTGAAGCACGAATCAAATGGTTCTGCCGATATAAGCTTCTTATTATCGATGAACTTGGATATCAAAGAATGGACGTTGACTCCGCAAATCTTTTCTTTAACCTGATAGCCAAGCGGTACGAAAAACTTTCAACAATAATCACGACAAACAGTCCATTCTCAAAGTGGGCAGATATCTTTCAGGAGCCAGTGCTTACTAATGCTCTCTTAGACAGACTCTTGCATCATTGTTCTGTAATTAACATTAATGGACCATCATATAGGCTCAAAGATCAGATGCAATTCATGACGGAGGATAACTAGAAAATATCATATAAGGATGTCGTTTTTCCAACATCCTTATATGATAAAAAACCTACATTTTTATATTGACATTTGCACCAAGAAATTTTAGATTCTGACAAGCCTCAGTTTCTTTCGCTTCTAGAAAACCAT
>CAZQTM010000245.1:0-3424 GCA_964595855.1 uncultured Lachnospiraceae bacterium
GGTCTTAGAAACTGGGAAGCATCCAGGAGAACTAAAAGATATGGTATGCTCCCCAGCTGGAACTACCATCGAAGCAGTCCGTGTATTAGAAGAGAAGGGATTTCGCTCTTCTGTCATTGAGGCAATGAGAGCCTGCACAGAAAAATCAAAAAATATGTAACAAATAAAGAAGTATACAATCCAAAAAACATTCATATAATACATGCAGAGGCAGCCTTAAAAGGTAAAAATAATTCGCACAAAATGGATTAAATTCAACCTATTCTGTGATAAGTATAGTAAAATAAAAGAACAACTTATTCGCAGAGGAAAAAAATGAGCCGAGAACAAGAACGCATAAAAAAACAAATGGAAAAAAATCCAGTGGAAGAATGTAATCGAATTCAGAAAAAGTATTGTCCAAAACTATTTCAGCGATTCTTAGAGACAAAAGATCCACGTCATCAGAGTTATACCCAACATAACAGTAAAGTTATGCTTGGAACCTTATACTATAAAGGTATTGGTGGAATTACGAGCATGCAGATGATGAATGATAAATTCAATGATGCAAACGTAGTAAGTAATATCAGAAGTTTTCTTGGTGAAAAGGATGCAGATTATCTGCCCCACAGTGTAACAATCAATGAGTATCTGGAACGATTAGACCCAATCCAGTTACAAGATATTCTTCAGAATGAAGTATACGATCTAATCCGACGAAAAAGTTTTGATGAAGCGAAATTTCAGAAGAAGTGGCTTGTAATAGTTGATGGTTCACAGTTGTATTCAGGAAGTCGTCAGCTTAATGAAAAATGTCTGGAGCGACATTATAATAAAGGAACAGAGGACGAGACTGTGAATTATCATTGTGATGTATTAGAAGCAAAGATTTTTTTCGGGGAGAAGTTGATTATTAGCTTGGGAAGTGAATTTATAGAAAACAATGGGGAAGATGCAGCGCGACAAAAAGACATGAGTGAGGAGCAGCGCAAGCAAGATTGTGAAACAAAAGCATTTCAAAGACTAGCAGAGAAGATAAAGAAGCGTTTTAAAAGACTTCCAATTACACTTCTTGTAGATAGCCTATATGCATCAGAGACTGTGATGAATTTATGCCGAGATTATCATTGGGATTTCATTATCAGGTACAAGGCAGGAAGTATCCCGAGCATAACAGCAGAGTATGAAGCAATACCAGAAAAAGAGTGTGTTGGACATACCGAGTATATAAATGATATTGATTATAAAGGAAAAGCCGTAAACATGCTACGATTCTGGGAAGAAAAAACTATAAAAGGGAAAGTAATCCGTACAGAATTCCAGTGGCTAACTAATATAAGAATTACAATAAAAAATGCGAAAAAAATAGCTTCTGCAGGAAGAAAACGATGGAAAATAGAAAATGAGGGATTCAACCGCCAGAAAAACTGGCAGGGAGACATTACCCATGCCTGCAGCTGGGATTCGAATGCCATGAAGAATCATTACCTGATGATGCAGATATCTGATATGATCAAACAGTTGTATGAATGGTTCTACCTAAAAGCGAACGAAATAAAAAAGAAGCAAAAAAATATATCTCCCGATTTGTTAGCCAGCTTTGGTCGGCAACTAACAAGGGAAGATATATCTAAGATTGATATGCATGGCATATTTCAAACATAAATTAAGTATAGCAAAGGAAGTGATGTCTGCCAAGAGTAAAAACAGTAAATTCAACTAAATTATCCACAAAATTGATAAATTGGATTCGTTTAGAGTATCAATGTGGATAAAAAGGCGATAAAAAAAAGAAATGTGAATAACATTGGAATTATCAGATTTACTGGGAAATGGGCAGACAAAAAGAAATTTACCTTTCAAAGCTGGAAAATATTGGTGCTATTTGCTCTGATAGTAAGAATATTTTTTCTGTAATAGAAGCCTTAAAAAAAGGTGAATTTAATAAACTTGTCGTTATAAATAATAGATATGATGGCATTGATTTGCCAGATGAAAGTTGTCGTGTATTAATTGTAGATTCTATGCCTTTCTTTAACAATTTATCTGATAAATATGAAGAAAAATGTAGACCAAACAGTGAAATTATTAATAAACGTGTTGCACAAAAAATTGAACAAGGTTTAGGACGTGGCGTTCGAGGAGAAAAAGACTATTGTGCTATACTAATAATCGGTCCCGACATTGTGAAATTTATGCGAAGTATAACCACAAATAAGTATTTCTCACCACAAACCCAAAAACAAATTGAAATAGGCTTAGAAATTGCTAAAATGGCTCAAGAAGAAAGCAATCCCGAAGAATCCTCCATCAAGCAAGTTGTATCATTAATTAAACAAATGTTAAGTAGAGATGACGGTTGGAAGGAATATTATACAAGTGAAATGAATTCAATCGAATTTTCAGAATCCTCATCTTCAATTTACGAACGATTATTAGATGAATCTAACATAGAAAAACTTTACTGTAGTGGCGAATTTGAAAAGGCAGCATCTAAGATGCAAAAACTTATAGATGAATTGCAAGAAGACGAACTTGAAAAGGGCTGGTATTTACAACAATTAGCTAGATATAAATATCCTATGTCTGCAAATGATTCTATTAATTTACAGAAGGTCGCATTTAAGGCTAACCCCCAATTGTTAAAACCAAAAACTGGAATTGTATATACAAAGGTTTCCTATATACATGAAAATCGCTTAAAACGAATTCATAAATTTATAAATCAATTTGGAACATATAACGAATTAAAACTTTCTGTTGATGCTATTCTAGATAACTTATCTTTCGGAGTAGAAGCTGATAAGTTTGAATCAGCATTAAAATCTGTCGGCGACTTACTAGGATTTATAAGTCAACGTCCAGATAAGGAAATACGAAAAGGTCCAGATAACCTATGGTGCGGGACAGATAATCAATACAATTTCTTTGAATGTAAAAGCGAAGTTGAGGAAACTCGTAGTGAAATTAATAAACATGAAGCCGGTCAAATGAATAGTCACTGTGGATGGTTTGAAGAGCAATATGGCAAAGAAACAAAAGTAAATCGTTTTTTGATTATTCCAACAAAGGATTTATCCTACTATGGTAATTTCACACACGAAGTGAAAATCATACGCCGTGGAAAATTAAAATTATTAAAAGAAAACATTAAAAGATTTGTTAAAGAACTTCAACCATATGCCTTAGAAGAATTAAATGATGCAACACTACAACATCTCATTGATTTGCATCAGTTAAATTCAATTAATCTAACTAATACTTATTCAGAAAATTACTATCAGAAAACAAAGTAACCTATAATTCAGGTATCAAAAAGGTATCACATCTCATAAAGAGAGCCAAGAAACGCCGTAAATCCAACGTTTCTTGGCTCTTGTGTATTACTCAAACTCTATGTTGACATCTATATGTAGTATCTATACTGTCTAAAAAGCAGTAT
>CAZQTM010000246.1:0-3404 GCA_964595855.1 uncultured Lachnospiraceae bacterium
CATATCCTCTGATATTGTCCTTATAATCTCCTGTCCAACTTCAATCCAGCCTCCGAGAAAATACTCGTCATTTTTGAGTCTCAAATATCCATGCCCTTTATCAATTGTAATACTATAAATAGTATGCCCTATTCCCTGTATATTTATCTTATCACACTCATTAATATCCATTATTTGAGCACTGTTACCAGCAGAATAAACAAGAACATTTTCTTTGAAGTTATAGGTATTATCTGTTATTTTCATTTCTTTTTTATTCGGCAAAAGCTCAAATCTTGATACATCTTCCAAACTCCATGAACTTGCAGATAGTTGCAGTGAATTTAATTGTTTCTTTGATTTTAAGAACGTAATATCTACAATATCTCCGGGCTTTATTTGTTCCATTGACATAGAATTTTGGTATTTATCGCTTAGTTTACTTGTCCCATCATAACTTAATGTATATTTTCTATTCATAACAATATTATAGAAGGTAATTGACTTCTCTTTTGAATTTATACCGGCAATCACAGCAGTATCTGCACAGTCGTACATGCCAGCCTTGGCCGGTATAAATCCAGTATTAACCGATATCGTAGCATTTGTCTTATTACTTTTTTGACATGAAGTAAAAACCATCATTGATAGAATAATTATAATTATGAATAAGTATGTTCTTTTTATCATTTTTTCCTCTCACTGTATATCTTTTCTTTTATCAGTTCCTATATATTTCTTAAAACAGTTTCTACAAATAAATCCTTTACTTCTTCCTGATTAATAATCTTTTCAAGTTTTTCTCGGTTTCTTAAGGGAATCCATGATTTCGTACTATTATAATAATAGTTAACAATCTTCCAGAACTTCTCAGGATACAGGAATCTATAAATAAACTGAATTCTATCCTCTATTGTTAACTCTCTTTCCTTTGAATACTCATTTATTAATTCTTTTCCGAGTTCTATATCCCAACCGTTTTTTTCTAACAGTTTTCTAGTGAATAAATATAAATCCCTGATTGGATCATCAAGTGCATACTTTTCAAAGTTAACGATATTAACCGTATCTCCATGAAATAGAATGTTATGATATTGATAATCACCATGACTAAAGGTTCCACTTTCTAATAATTGATGCATCCACTTATCTAAGGGATATTTCTTCAATTCTTCTGTAGTCTCTATAGCTCTATTATAAAAAAAGTCATAATTTTTTAGAAGAAATAATTCAAAATCAGTTTTCTGGCTTTTTTCCTTCAGGTACCTGCGTACCTTTCTTAGTTCCTTATTTCTTTTATCAAATTCATATACAATAGGAAGCTCCGTTAATGTCATTTCTGCTGCTATTTCTGGAAGTGTCATGGCATTATGTAGCAACGCTAATTTTCTCACCGCAGTAAAACATTCCTTCTCATCTTTAATATTACATTCTCTGCCTTCAAAATAATTCTTAACAATATATGTAACAGAGTCCATATCAACACAAAAGGGTTCCCCTTCTTTGTTTAATATTATTTCCTCAATATTGGTATAACCATTTTCTTTTACTTTTAAAAGAATATTATATTGCATTCTGATCTTATCCTTAGCACCATTATATTCTTTTAATATTTTTATACCCTGATTGGTCTCACATAGAATGGCCCCTCTGCCTTTCCATGTACGAAGTATTTGAAATTCGTAATTATCAAGAATAGAAACTGCTCTGTCTTTCATATTTATGATACTCCTTACGGTCCATAATCAGGTCTTAGGTTCGAGCAAATTACCCCAAACCCAGATGTTATAACCTATCATATGAATATAAATGACAAAGTATGATATTTTTAAAAAATCAGTTTTAGTAAATCCTTCTTGTTATTTTTCTTTGGATTTTCTAATACAACTTCAAACAATTCTGTTAGTTTTTCTCCTATTTCCTTCCCCGGTTTCATTCCCATTTGTATTAAATCTGTTCCTGTAACAGCAAGCATTTTTAAAGATACACAATCTCCATCCTCTAATATTTTATGATAAATTGCTGTAATCTTTTCTAATTCCTCTTCTTTTTCCGCTCTCTTATATTCACTTTGCGCCATAAAGTCCGCTTTCTTAACCTGTAACAATAAGGGAAAAAGTTCTTCCCCCAATATTACAATTGCATGTCTAACAGCGGAAGCATTCAATTTTATTTTTATGTCATGATATTTCACCAGTTTCACAACCTTATTAAGGGTATCATTATCAAATCGCAGTCTTTTCATGATTTTAGCTGAAAGGTCAGTTGAGTAATTGGCATGCCCATAAAAATGGTCAATTCCTTTACTGTCTGTTGTTTTGGTTAAGGCCTTACCAAAATCATGAAATAATATTGTATAACGTAAAACCTTGTCACACGAAACAAAACCTAGTGCATGCAGAGTATGTTCCCCTACTGTATAACAATGATGTGGATTGTTTTGACTAAGTTCCATGACATCATCAAATTCAGGAAGAATTACCTTCGTAATACCCATCTCATATGCATTTCTTAAATAATCAGAATGGTTTGAAAGTAATAATTTCGTAAGTTCCGTATTAACCCTTTCCTCACTTATATTGACTAAATTCCCACATAAGTCTTTAATTGCAATTTCTGTATTTTTCTCTATCTGATATCCTAACTGAGCTGAGAATCGAACTGCACGCATCATACGAAGAGCATCTTCCATGAATCGTTCTTCTGGTCTCCCAACGCATCTTACGATGCCTTTTTCCAAGTCATCCATTCCACCAAATTCATCGACAATCCCTGTCTTCTCATTATATGCCATTGCATTTATCGTAAAATCACGGCGTTTCAAATCTTCTAAGAGACTGGCAGTAAAAAGTACTTCCTTAGGATGTCTGCAATCCTCATATTCACCGTCAATACGGTATGTGGTTACTTCATATCCTTCTCCATTTATCAAAACCGTTATCGTACCATGTGCAATTCCAGTCTCTACTGTATGCTTAAAGATATTCTTAACCTGTTTTGGTGTTGCACTGGTGGTAATATCCCAATCATCTGGTTCCTTAAAAAGCAGACTATCCCTAACGCATCCGCCAACAGCGTATCCTTCATAACCGGCTGCTTCCAATTGTAAAATGATAAATTGAACATTCTCTGGTAGTTTCATCTGCTTATTCCCTTTCAAAACTTTGTAAACAGTATAGCATTTTTATAGCAACTTTAGAATATATTAATAAAGGTTAGAATTCTTTCAAGTTATTTCCACAAGTGGTTCACATTTCAAAAGTATAATATTTTTATAGAATATAAACAACAGATGGGAAGGTGTGATAATTCATGAAACACAAAACCAAAAACAAAAATCAAATGCAAAAGAAAAATACAGAAACGTATATTCCATATATTACCGGTCAAACACAGGAGCATGACATATTTATTGATCTACTATC
>CAZQTM010000247.1:0-3383 GCA_964595855.1 uncultured Lachnospiraceae bacterium
AAGTATGACATTGAAAGTCTGACTAAGAATGAAGCGAGTCGGTATCTGGATAGGATTCTTGCAGAGTACGGACGATAGAATTTTTCATGGCTGAATTTAAAGTCTGAGCAGTTTGTATTAGTTGCGCAATCTTTTCCATATTACCTTGTTTTGCATAAATTTTTGCGGCAAGATAATAAGTAGAACTAATATCTGATCGTATTGAGACTGCGAATTCCAGTAAGTTCAAACACTCATCGGTGTGTCCCAATTCAAAGAGCCGTTTTGCCCAATCCTGCAGGGAGCGCACCAATAATGTAAAGTTTTGGTCATATACAGATAATAGAGTAATGTTTGCAGTACCATATTTTAATTTTAAGTCAGTATTGGTATATCCAGTAAAATTAACGATTTTTTCTTCAGATAGCTCCCGAATTTCTTTAACACATCCTGATACCACCTCATCCTGAGAAGCTGTGTCCATAGGAAGGGTTGAAAATGGTATTATGATGTAGTCAAGGTTTTCAAGAGACTTTTTTCTTGTACTGTTGGCCTGTCTTTCTATTTCTAGATAGTTTTGTTTAATTGAAGAATCTTTATAGTCAGCTTTTTTTCTGTTAATTAAAAAAACAAACATAAAGATGATAAAACTTGCAAAAAACGGAAATCTCATATATAATATCCTTTCAGTAGCATAGGATTCTTAGTGTATTTTGTATAAAGAAAGAGAGTAAAATATGTTTAATATGAACAATAAGAAAACAAAGAAAATTATTTCATCCATAATAATTATTTTCTTGGTAATTGCTATGGTAATACCTACAGTTGTTTCGGTCTTATTATATTAATTTAGCATATTTTTTTGAAAATAGAAATAGAGGGAATTTGATTATGAAAAAATTTCTGATGGGATTATTCTGCATAATTGCATTAACATGTTTCCCATTATCATCGATAGAAGTTCAGGCTAAAAATAATGTGAACATCCATCAGGGTGTATACATTGGCACAACGGATGTATCCGGAATGTCTGAAAGTGAAGCTACCAGTGTGATAGAAGATAAAGTGAATGCAGCTCTATCTGCAAATATTGCATTAATTTGTGTTGGGGAAAATAGTGTTTCTTTAACACCGTCAGACCTTGGGATGGTTTGGAAGAACACTGATGTTGTTAAGGATGCAATTCAAATTGGACAGATTGGCAATATTGTAGCAAGATATAAAGAAATAAAAGATTTACAGCATGAAAATAAGGTTTTACCTTTAGTTTTTGATTTTGATAAGGGACTAATCAAGAAAACAATTGAAGAAAAATGTGCGGGATATAACCAAGAAGCAATTGATGTTAGTTTAAACAGGGTAAACGGTGCATTTGAAATAGTAGATGGCCAAGCCGGAAACATTCTTGATAACGAGACTGCAGAATCCTATCTTTATGATTATCTGTGTAAAAAATGGGATGGTAATGATGCAAGTATAGAACTGCCCACAATAATTGATGAGCCAAAGGGTAGTGCAGAAGAATTGGCTACAATTAAAGATGTTATAGGAACATTTACGACAAGCTATACTACATCAGGAGCAGATCGAAGTGCTAACGTTGCTAATGGATGTAGATTGGTTAATGGTACTACACTATATCCAGGTGACACTTTCTCTATGTATGATACGATTAAACCTTTTAGTGTTGACAATGGCTATCATATGGCAGGCTCTTATTTAAATGGTATGGTGGTTGATAGTCTCGGCGGAGGAATTTGTCAGGTATCAACAACACTATATAATGCAGTTTTACGTGCTGAGTTAGATGTAGTGGAAAGAAATAATCATTCCATGATAGTTGGTTATGTACCAGCATCTGCCGATGCTGCAATAGCAGAGTCATCCGGAAAAGATTTTAAATTTACTAATAATGGTGAAAATCCAATTTATATTGAAGGAATTACAACATCAGATAAGCGCATAACATTTAATATTTATGGTGTTGAAACGAGACAAGCGAATAGAAAAGTTACATTTGAAAGTGAAATTTTACAGACTACAAATCCAACAACGGAGAATATTGTCCAAACAACTTCTCAGCCAGTTGGTTTTGCACAGGTACAGTCTGCTCATATTGGTTATAAGGCTAGACTTTGGAAAGTAGTTACAGTTGATGGAGTGGAAGAAAGTCGTGAAGTTGTAAATAAGAGTACTTATAAGATGGTTCCAAGAACCATTACAGTTGGGGTTGCTACCAATAACACGGATGCATATAATCAAATACAGGCAGCAATTGCAACGGGAAGTATTGATCAGGTTAAGGCAGTTGCAGATGCATGGGCAGCTCATGACGCAGCGCAGGCACAGCAACAGGTACAGCAACAAGCTCCACAACAGAGTGAACAGCCTCAAGATATACAGCCGGAATAAGTACAATATAGAGTAGAAGGATTAAGTTTGGTATGAAGATAGGCAAGATATCAGAGAATGTATTAAAACGTTCCGTTTTGAAACAAATAAAACCAAATAGAACTGAGGTAATAAAAGGCGCATCTGTAGGGTCAGATTGTGCCTTTCTTCATATTAATAATTCTGAGATAGCCGTTGCAACAGGCTATGTAGGAATACGGGATAAAAATGCAATGTCACATGCAATTATGAGGGCATGTAATAATATTGCATGTGGCGGTGGAACCACAATATCCATACAAATACAGATTTCTTTACCGGAATCTTTTTTGGAGACAGATCTGAAAATGATGATGGTAGAAGCCAATCAAACTGCAAAGTTATTAGACATTGATATAATTGGTGGTCATACGGAGACAGTAAAGGACATAAAATTACCGATCATTACTGTTACAGCGATTGGAACAAAGATCGAAGATAAAGAACATATTATTCCATTACATGCTGGTCAGGAAATTGTAATGACCAAATGGATGGGGTTAAGTGGAACATCATCTTTAGCGTTAGAAAAAGAAGAACAGCTTTTGACGAAGTACCCCACATTCTTTATAAAAGAGGCACAATCCTACGAGAAATACTATTCTATTATTCCAGAGGCAGCTACCGCCGTTAAGTCCGGCGTCAGTGCAATGCATGACGTTTCCGGAGGTGGTGTATTTGGAGCACTTTGGGAGTTGGCAGAAAATGCAGGCGTTGGACTTATAGTTTCATTAAAGAAAATACCGGTAAAACAGGAGACAATAGAGATCTGTGAATTCTTTGATCTTAATCCATATGAACTGAGAGCGGATGGTTCTTTGTTAGCTGTTACGGATGATGGCGATGAACTTATAAGAAAATTAAAAAAGCAGGGGATTTCAGCCAGTGTGATTGGTAAAATTACAGATGGCAATGATCGCATTGTGATGAATGAAGATGAAACAAGATTTTTAGAACCTCCTCGTACCGATGAA
>CAZQTM010000248.1:0-3370 GCA_964595855.1 uncultured Lachnospiraceae bacterium
GTTACATACATATTAACATAAAAAAGAACGGATGTAATGATGTGACCCGCATAAGTTAGAATTTTTGTCCTAACTTATGCGGGTCATTTTTTCCTTAAGTCTTATTTCTTTTACTGGTATTATTTATTACGTATCCATTATTTTGTAAATCCTTGGAACATTCCTCCTCAGCACTTGTTTTTTTATCATGCAACTGCTTATTTATCAATCCTCCTTCATAAACTCCTTTTGGAATTGTTTCAATTTTTTTATCTCTAAAAGGTTCTTTCATATAACCACCTCGCATCATTTATATTTGTTAGTAGTATTACCAATTCCATAGTGAATATACCCATATGAATTGTATGATACATAGAAAAACACAGGGTTATCTTCCCCTGTGCTTCTCTTTTTTCTTCTGCAGTTTTAGCTCAAACTGATATTCTTTTAATTCTTCCATTTGTTCCTTTGTACGTATTTTACGTTGCAATTTTCCTTGCTCCTGTTGCAATTTTAATGCCTGTTGAGATTTTGTTCCGATTCCAACTGAATTAATTTGGTTTTTTACTTCTCTTTGCATTCGTTTGGGATTGATTCTCTCCCTATGCTTTTCTTCTGAATTGACACAAGGACTAAACCTCAACTGATCATAGTTATGCAATATAAAATCTAAAACTTCATAATCCTTTGGTTCTGCTCCAAATGTAACTTTACATACAGATAATTTCCCATTCTGTGACCTTTCAAACACTCCAATCCAAAATGGTTCTTCAAAGAATACCTGCAGTCTTCCTGCTGCTCTTTTCATTACGATTCCTCCTAAAAGAATATAACAAAGAATGGACAACCAAGGAGGCAGGTTACTGACAACATAATGTTGCTCCCGGACTACCTACCGGGACGTGTTTTTATCTTTGCATATATATATTATCACAAAATAAAATATACTTAAATTAATTATTATAAATACTATCTATAAAATTTTCTGTATCTTCAACAATTGAATCAGCTTGTGTCCAATGTAAATAATGTTTCCCATGAAGCTTTATGATTTTCTGTATGGATGCATTTGTTATTGCATCTTTATGTAAACCCTCCCAAGTAACATCATGCCCTGATTCTTCCATAAGTTTGTTATACTGTTCTATAGAATCACTACTAAGAAACATGAGTACCGGCATACCTTCTGAAAATTTTACATCATATAAAATCTCTGCATTATTAAGCATATTATTGTTTTCGTTGATTAGTGCTTGAGATCCCTCATTACGTGAACCAATCTCTTTTGATAACAATATTTGCTGTGGTGAATAATAATTTCCTGCCATCATATCAAAATAATAATCAGTCATTTGATTCATCTCAAATCTAGATAATCCAGATATATTAAAAAATGCTGCAAGATAATGCATGTTGGGTGATATCAAGTTTTCCTTCTCAAATTGAAACTGTTCAGGCATTGACATATCTATTCCGATAATGCCTTCCACTTCTTTTGGATACTCTTTTGCATATTGTTGACTATAAATACCTGAAATAGAATGTGGCATTAAAATGTATGGAGGTTTTATGTTCATAACATTTAGTGTCTCTCTAATTTCTTCTACAATATATTCACTTGTACGCTCTTTGTTAGTATCGTCACTTAATCCATATCCTAAATATTCTATAATAACCACTTTATTATTTTGACCTAATCTCTCGGCTAACGGCATAAAATCGACTATCGGACTGTATGTACCTAGTCCACTTAGTAATACTATCGTATGGTCACCTTCCCCGGTTTGATAAACATGTATCCTTTTTCCATCTACTGTTACATCTTCACCCAATTCTTTTACCTGTTTATTTGTTTTGGCGCGTTCAATAAAATTCCAACTTGTAAGTACCAATAACCCAATAAATGACAGTAAAAGCAAAAATATTACTATTTTTATAATCCTTTTTAAAACCCGTTTTACAATCCGTTTCATTCTGAATTCTCCTTTACTATTTGCTACACTCTTTATAACGGATTCTAAAACCAGTAATCTTCATCTAAAGAAAAAAGCCTCTAACACTGATTTAATCAATGCTTGAAGCTCATCATTTATGCCGGCGACGGGAATCGAAGGCTATAAATTAAAACCACTGAAAGAAAGGAGCTTTCAGGGACTTCTGATACTAAATACATACAAAATACAAACAACCTTAATAAATGTTGATTACTCGCGTATACTCTTCCTTATTTTGATTATTGATTACTTAATATATAATTTCTGAGAAATCAGTATAATTTTTATTATTTCTTAAAATACTTCTTGAATCTCTTTTCATTACGATTCCTCCTAAAAGAATATAACAAAGAATGGACAACCAAGGAGGCAGGTTACTGACAACATAATGTTGCTCCCGGACTACCTACCGGGACGTGTTTTTATCTTTGCATATTAATATTACCACATATAAGCTAGGTTTAAAATCAATAAAAACTGGACAATGATATCTTATGGTATATCCGTCAAGTCTTATGCTATAATTTAGATATAAAATTTAAAGTTGTGAGAAGGTGTGGAATATGAGTATTATTGTAAATTTGTACTATACAGGTAAGAATGGTGCAGCAAGTCGATTTGCTGAAGAGATGGAGTCTAGTGGAATTGCAAATGCCATCAGACAAGAAGAAGGTAATGAAAAATATGAATATTTCTTTTCGATGAGTGATCCTGAAACAGTTCTATTAATTGATAGTTGGAGAAACCAAGAAGCGATTGATTCCCATCATGCTTCTCCTATGATGGACACCATTGCCCTATTGAGAGAAAAGCATGACCTTCATATGAGAGTGGAACGTTATCTTTCGGATGATGATGGTGTTCCAGCTAAAGATAATAGTTTCATTCGTAAGTAAACAAGAAATTATAGTTTGTATCTTTATAATGGGCTAAAAGCCCTGCCATAATAGGCAGAGCCGATAGCTCGTTTTTTATTTTATTCCAGTGATCTGCCAAGATACATGATTGAAAGTTTGACGTAGACTTTACCCCAATAATAGAATAAAAAAGCCTCAAACACTGAATTTAATCAATGCTTGAAGCTCTTCACTTATGCCGGCGACCGGAATCGAACCGGTACGGGAGTATAAGTCCCGCAGGATTTTAAGTCCTGTGCGTCTGCCAGTTCCGCCACGCCGGCATTTACATCCAAACTGGTATGGATGAATGGGACCTACAGGGCTCGAACCTGTGACCCTCTGCTTGTAAGGCAGATGCTCTCCCAGCTGAGCTAAGATCCCATGGGATATTCATTTAAACAAACTTCATTATAACAAATTTACTTATGTAATACAAGTAAATGACGACCCAGATCGGACTCGAACCGACGACCTCCGCCGTGACAGGGCGGCGCTCTA
>CAZQTM010000249.1:0-3350 GCA_964595855.1 uncultured Lachnospiraceae bacterium
GTTTCTGTGTTTTCTGTCTCATTTGTCTATGATAATAATATCACAGTCAAAAATGAAAAAAAAGATACGCGTTGTTAGCGCCTCGTTAGTCAATTGTTAGTTCTTCGTTAGTCTGCCGTTATTATGATTCATTTCTTGGAAATCGCATTAATGTAGGGTCTACTCCAGACCATGTTTCCTTCCATCAGGAACAAATGAGATACATATAAAGTATCTTCCATCTAAATCGTTGCATGTACTATCACAAATGACACTTATTGCATCATATGAAATTGCCTTATTGTCAATTTGAATTATTATATTTCCCAATGGCGTTTTAAGCACAATAGATATCACCTCTAAAATTTATTTCTCTATTTCTTCATCGGTTCGGCAAACTGGAAGTTGCCACTATGAAATTATTCTTTTCTAAACAAATTAGATATTACTTGAATAATCAATGCTATGGCACATCCAACCACCGCTCCTGCTATCATGATGAAAAAGCATTCGTCTGTGCGAAATCTATTTGCTGTGAAAGACCAGATTCCAGCTATGGTTGCAATTATTATCGCAAAGCCTAAATAGAGAGAATAAATTGTTTTTCGCTTGGACATATTAACAGGCTCTATGCCTTTGAGTATGTAGTCTGTTGTGACTTCAAAAAATTCGCTCATAACAATAATTTTTTCTATATCAGGTGTACTTTGTTCACTCTCCCATTTTGAAACTGCCTGTCTTGAAACCCCCACTTTTTCAGCAAGTTCTTCTTGCGAAAGTCCTTTGCTTTTCCTCAAATATTGTATTCTGTCTGCTATATTCATAGTCAGGTCTCCTTTCTTGTTTTGATGAAATTATAGCAAAACCGTTGGTTGCATAACCACCATTTTGGCGTAGAAATTCGTCAACCGACAGTTGCAACTGTGTTTTTTATCAAATTCATATTGTTTCCCCGACAAGCTGGAATTTATCTATTTCAAATCAAAGAGAGAATTTTCATAGTCCTTTACATAGTATCGTATATTTTTACGACCTTTTTGAATAATAGTGTGTCCTTCTGCTTTTAATTTCTCTTTTTGTGCTTCAATACCATTTGGATATTTAGCATTTAGTTCTCCGTTTGCTTTCAATGTTCTCCAATAAGGCGTTTCATCTTCAGAACGCTGATAACTCGCCCATGCAACAATGGAAACGAAAATTCCCGCTGTAATCGGTTCTGTAAAATCAGCACCACTCAATTCTGCAAAGTATTTTCGTATTTCCCCGACGGTAATTACTTTACCATACGGAACTTTTTTCATTACTTTGTCATAGTCGATTGGCGGTGCAAGATACATTTTACTGCCACCATATTTTTCAATACTTTTCTGGTCTGTGATAATTTGAAATTTTGGCATATCCTTATTATCGTGCAACATAGCATTAAAATCTTTTTTATCTTCATTTGCCATTTCTGCCACCTCCTACTTTAAGGATAATCTGTTTGTCATTCCTATGCAATGAGGCTGTTTGAAAATTTTTGATAGATTCTTTGATTTTTAAATATTTATCCATGTGTGTTTATCTCCCTGCAAATTCTAATTTTTCTATTTCTTTCTCAGTTCGATAAGCTGGGATCTGCCTGTTTCTTATAGAAATATTTCAAAAGCTATGTCTGCTCTTTCAAATGGAAATTTTTCTTTATCAACGGGAATTTCTTTAAAACCAAATTTTCTGTATAAATGTACTGCATGCTCACATTTTCGATTCGATACAATAATAATTTTCTCTAATTGAATATCTTTCGCATAATCAATACATGCCTTTAGACAAGCACTTCCAGCACCTGTTCCTGTATACATTCCTCTGGCAGCAAATTTCATTATTTCCCAATCTCCGTCTTCACGAGGAGCAATCATACAGCATGCCATTACTTGTTCATTATCATTTATTGCGAAAAAAATCTGTCCGCCTCTTTCTATATAAGGTTCAATATTTTCCATTTCTCGTTTATCTTCATCCTCAAGTATAAACATCTCTGCAATCCATGCTTTGTTCATTTTAATAAAATCATCTTTGTATTTAGGTTCATATGGTTTAATTTTCATTATGTCCCCCTGACTCTCCTTTATCTAACAATTTAATTATTATATCAATGGCTTTTATCAAATCTTTTTCTTCTTCTTTTGTCAAATTTTTAATAATCTTTTCTATTTCAGAATTCGAATCACTAATAAATTTTTCTGCTCGTCTTTTTCCATTACTTGTTAGAAACAACAGGTTTGAACGTGCATCCGTATCCGATGATTTTCTCTGGATATATCCGTTTTTCTCATGGTTTCTTATGATTCGGCTCAAATAACTTTTATCAATATTCATATTTCGTGCGATACTTGCTGCATTACAACCTTCATGCTCGTATATCTCAAAGAAAATGCGAGCTTCTGTTACGGAATATTCAGAGCCTAGATAATGATTGCCAAGTAAATTCATAGATGGCATATAGAAACGGTTAAACTCTCTAATTTTTTCTACACAGTATTCCTTTTTCATTTCCCCCTCCATTGGTGGATTCTGTCTACCATACTAATTATATCTATATTAGTGGATTTTGTCAACTATAATGCAATTAAATAGACCAGAACTTTTTTGCATTCTGGTCATAAAACAATAATACAAATTCAAATTTATCTTTATGTTTTATATGCTTACTATATTAAGCACAATATCCAAATCACTTTTTTATAATAAATCTCCATGAAAGAAACTCCCAAATCACTGTTACCCCAAAGCAAATAGCTATATTCACATACAGTCTTACTTCTGAATCATATCCCATACAGATTGGTCCAATAATAGAAGCTATAATGCAAGTGAATATTCCATACACAATACGTGCCACTTTAAATTTATGTTGCAACAACATTGACACTACTACGATAGCAATAGTAGCTATGATATATACTTGCACTGTCCATCCATTTTTGTAAGTCAGCATATAAAACAACAGTGCCAAGATTCCTGAACTGAATAAATCTATTCTTGAAATTAGAAATAGCAATCCACCTAATATGGTTCCAATCAGTCCTACTCCTAAGCCTAACCCTGCCCCAACTGCTTGTCCTGCGGCATCTGTTCCTGTAGAACTTGGTTTATCATAATAAAATGACTCTTCATATTCATCAATCATAACTTTTACCCCTCTTTCTAACTCCACTTATAATCTAATTTTATCATATCTACATAACGATTTGTTATATGTATTTGTTTATTTTGCTACAAACTGCGGCATATCATGGTTTACCATTTGCTGATAATAGCCACTGATTGTACTAGGTGCATTGAATAAAGTCGCCAGCATATATTTTTTTATGTTATGTATTTCTGTTGTT
>CAZQTM010000250.1:0-3344 GCA_964595855.1 uncultured Lachnospiraceae bacterium
ACAAACCCATTGGACAAATTAAATATGCACTAATTTAATTCCGCCAACGGGTTATCTTTATCTTTTTTCTCAACACGAATATAGTCTTCGATTTCCTCAATGCGATTTTTTGGTTTTTCCCTATTTTCACTTTTTTTGATTTTTGCATCTTGATGTCTGCACATATGTATGATAACTGCCCACTTTAGGAACACGAAATAACCACGATCCGAATTATTATCGCTTTGTGGTTTTATGCGCCAGAAGAAATTTTGCCAATCTTCCCACATCTTTCCAGCTTGCAATTTATCTTTACAGCGTCCGATGATTACAGTTTTAATATGTTCTTGAGTTGAGAGTGATTCTCCACGGCTATTCATATACAAATAGAGTTTCTCTCCTTGTTCGCTCATATTAGTATCGAAATAATTAAATTCAATGTAATTTTCAACATAATTGATTAAAGACTCCACATTAAGATAAGAACCAATTTGAGGAACAATAACATTGTAGTAGTTTTTATAAATAGATTGGGCTGTAATGTCCTTATCATATTCAGAATAATATCGATTACTGTCCTTGAATGTTTCATTTGCATCAGCCTTGGACAATTCAAATTCGATAAAATCTACTAAAAAACTATGAGCAACATCTCTAACCTTATAATCAACCTTAGGAATATTAGCAGTAAAATACATTTTTCTAAACTGTTCAACATTAAAACGGCGGTATAAAGCCAAAAGAACAAGAAAAATGGTTGTGATTCGTTGCTGACCATCTATTAGATAATATTGTCCAGAGAGTGCTCTATCATGATATGCATATATAAATCCTACTCTTGTATTATAACGCAAACGCATGTATTCTTCGTTTAGATAGTCCATAATGTCACGATCAATATTGTTTCCTTGGCTATCCTTAAATAATAAAGTTTGCTTAACCATAGAGTTGAAATTGTCAAGAATTGAAGTTAGCAATCCTTTTACGTTACGAACCCCCCAAACATAATCTCTTTGTAGTTCAGGAATAACTATTTGTTCTACTTCAGGTGACGTCAGTAATTGTGCTATATTATATCTTCCAGTTTTCATACGTTATCTTCTTTATTCAACCAACTAAAAATTTTATTATTCTCCTCTTTCATCCATTGTATATGGGCATCAACATCGTTTTGACTCCAAATAAATAATTCAGCAGAAAATGGAGTATCAGTACTTGGAGACACTAGAATCTTGTTAAACACTTCGTATGTATGATTTGGTATAAATGCACCATTACCTTTTCTGTTTTGAATAATTAGTTTCTTTACCATGAAAGGATTATTATTATTTGCACTGTTGTCTTCACGGGTTAATAATGCCATGTTTCCTAGTGAATGTTCATCAACAGTAGAATCAAATAAGAACTCTATGTCATTAGCTTCAATTTTATTATCGTTTAAAACATCTTGTTTGACTTTTTCAAGTTTATCCTTTTCTTCTGGAATCAAAGTTGAATCACTTAATCGTTTTTCGACTTCCTTTATTACAAATAATTTTGCATAGTCGGGTATTGTTATTGAACCTTTGGGATTTTGTGGTGAAATATGTTCAAAACTCCATTTTGCTTTCTCATATTCGTGAAACCTAAATCTAAAGATTTCCGATTCTCTCATTGGAAGGAACACACTGAAAGAAAGAAGAAGATTTGTAAGTTTATCATTTTTTGACTTATAACGCATTACGCTGTAATTGTCTTTGCAAATATCAACATCTTTAAGATTAGGGATTCTCATGATTACTTTTTGAATAAGATAATGCTTTAAATCTCGTTCAGACATATCAAGAAAATCATATAAATAAGATTGGTTATCATTAGTTAATGACTTACTAAACTGCATAAACCCCCATAAATTATATTGAGGACCTTCGTATACAGTTTTCATTTTTCGATAGATATGTCTGATTATTTCTATCATGGCTATTGTTTCGTCGGTAGATTTTATCGCACTATTGTACTTATTAAAAAGTACAAGATGATTTTGGCTGTAATCACCAACAACATTGTCTCGTTCTTCTTTATACTTATACAAGAAAGCTAGTTCTAAAAGATATTCCATACTGTTTTTTGGATTATAGTAGCAACCGATCTTTGTATGTTTGAAAAAGAAATGACAGTGTTCGATATTTGTTATCCAGGTTTGGATTTCATCCCACATACGACCTAAATACTTTCTTTTTTCTTGTATTTCAGTGTATTCTAAGCTTCGGCCATAAACATTTACTCTGCTCACAGCATTTGTAATAAGTAAACCTTTTATTAGATATGCATCTGTTAGTGGAACATGATTGTCATTAAGATTTGCAAATATGTCTTCAGACTTAACAAAATTGCTTTCAATATTAACGATTATCTTTACATTATTGAGTAAGTATTCTTTTATATAATTTAGTTCATTCTTATTTTGCCATTCTTGCAATTTAGCGTTTATAAATTTTGAAGCAGCAACCATATAATACATATCTTGTTCCTTAAAATCGGTATCAACAATTTTATCATGATTATTGCAATATTCACATACTTCTTCGAAGATATTACCATTATTATATCTTGAGTAATTTAGTTTGTTGGCAGCAATATTAGAATTGCTCATTATCTGTCCAAGCTGATAAAACAACAGCGATAATGTTGTCAGACGTTGTTGACCATCAATAACCTCCAACCATTGATTATTATTATCAGCCTTGACTGTAATATATTGAAGAAAATACTCGGAATCAGAATTGTTGCACATCGCTTCATAAATATCACTAAGTAGTTGGGGTACTTGGTCAAATTTATCTTTTGATTGCCATTTATAACTTCTCTGATATGGACCAATATAGAATAGTTTCGTTTTTGTTGAGTGAAGAACGGATCCCATTTCTTCTGAAAAAATATTTTTAATATTATATGTAAATTCGTTTGTCATACTTAATTTCTATGATAGTTTTGTTTATTGTTCTTAATGATTACCAATGGTCAAAGTCCAAAATTCTCGTTTTCTGATGTTCTTTTCTTAATTGGTCCTCTGGTACGACCTCTATCAAGATTTACACCGGCGTTGTTCAGAATGGTGAAGATGGATGTCTTACTCCTGAGTCCGCTGGCTGCAATAATCTTGGATAAAGAGCAACCACTCTTATACATGTTGATGATGGTCTTGTTGCGTTCCAATCGCGAGATTCCTCTGGTAGATTGAACAAGTGGCTTATGCTTGAGTTTGTTCAGATGGCTTGCTGAACGTCTTACCGCAGCAACCTCTGCTGATAATGCTCCAAGCATGTTGAGAATATCAGAAGTTCTTGTTTCCGGGAATAGAACGTTCAGAGAATCAATCCTGTCAT
>CAZQTM010000251.1:0-3340 GCA_964595855.1 uncultured Lachnospiraceae bacterium
CTGAGTATCCTTACTTACATTTAAATCAATAAAGATGTCTGCATCCATCTGTTCAATCATGTTAATACGTTGCTCTGTTGAAGGATTTGTATCTGAATCCCGTGTTAAAAATATTCCCACCTGAGAATTCTTATTTCCATCCTTAACTTTTTGTGCTATTGAAAGTGTAATATCTTTTTCCCTAATATCGTTTACCTGGTAACCAGCATCATTACCTCCATGAGAAGGGTTGATTACAATTTTCCATTTGTATTGATTCTTTTTTGAAAGGGAATTAGTCAATAACTGATTAAATGCCTCATCACTTTCTTGTTTTTCCTTCTGTCTTAAAACATTTGGATCCAGGTAAGCCTTTTTCCAAATTAGACTTGCTAGTGTCAAAATAACAGACATAATCAATAAGAAAAAAATAATGCCTTTAGCTTTTTTATGCTTCATTTTCCCGTTTGTCCTTTTTAGGCGGTTTCGGTCCCATGAACTGATAGTAATAAGTTTTCATCATACCATTATATATTTTACGATTTTTATCAGCTTTTCTGCCAATATCTTTTTCTGCACCTTCATAGGCAGAAATCATATAAAGTGACCATGCATCCAGATTTTTAAAGCGATCACCGATGACCCTATATAAGTCACCAATCTTATCTTTATCATATATTCTTTCACCATAAGGTGGATTGGTAATAATAAAACCATACTTTTTAGGATGGCTTAGCTGTTCCACTCCTCTTCGTTGAAAATGAATCAGTTTGTCTACACCTGCAAGTTTTGCATTCTGCCTTGAAATAGAAACCATTTCCTCTTCAATATCATAACCCTGTATATCCGTGTCTACTGTTAAATCCACAAGTTCATTTGCCTCATCTAAACAGTCATACCATGTTTTTTTGGATATAATATGTCCCCAATCTTGAGAAGTAAAAGTTCGATTCATGCCCGGTGCCATATTTGCAGCAATCATTGCGGCTTCAATCGGTATCGTACCACTTCCGCAAAAAGGATCCACCAATATTCTATCCTTATTCCATGGAGTTAACATAATTAAGGATGCTGCCAGATTCTCAGCTATAGGAGCTTTTGCCGTTAGCTTTCGATACCCCCTTTTATGAAGGGACTCACCAGTTGTATCAATTCCAACAGTAACCTCATCTTTCAACAAAAAAACGCGTACTGGAAAAGAATCACCTGTCTCTTCAAAAAGTTCCAGATGATATTTCATTCGCATACATTCAACCATAGCCTTTTTCATAATTGACTGTATGTCTGATGGACTAAATAGCTTACTCTTTACACTGGCTGCTTTTGTAACCCAGAATTTTCCCTCTTTAGGAATATATTGTTCCCATGGAATGGCCTTTGTTCCCTCAAACAGCTCCTCAAACGTCTCTGCGTGAAATTCTCCTGCCTTAATTAGAATTCGCTCTGCTGTTCTTGAAAATACATTTACACGGCAAATTGCTTCTTCATCTCCGATAAATGTGATTCTTCCATCCTCAACTTTTGAGATTTCATATCCCAAATCAATAATTTCTTTTTTTAATACCGCTTCCAAGCCAAAATGGCATGGTGCAATTAATTCAAATTTTCTCATATCCCTATATTACGTTTAATTATCCTTTTCTGTCAACAAAAAGTCCATTGTATAAAAAGCAAAACAGGATAGACGATTAAGTCTATCCTGCCTTACTTATTAACCAACTAATTAATAGTTTTTATTACTTGTGTAATCCTTGTTGGCATTTTTGTTTGAATCCTGATTGTTGTTCTTGTTCTGGCTGTTGTTCTGGTTTTTGTTAGCATTGTTAGCATTGCTTGTTGTGTTGCCCATTTTATTATTCTGATTTTCATTTGATGTGTTATAACTATTGTTTGACATCATCATACCTCCTAAATTTTTATTACATGGATAGTATGTGAAAATCTTTTTAATTTATTCAAGTAAAATTATTTTTTATAAATTTATATAGAAAATAAGCAAGAACAGCTATCACAATCACCGGTGCAAGCCATTGCAATACAATGAACGCAAGTCCAATCACAAAGATTGCGCAGATTAAAAGAAATAACTTATATAACCATAATGGAATCCTATGAACTTTTCCGTTCCTGCTAAATACTTTTTCGTTGGAGGATGATTCCTGATAGTCCTTTTTTGCATTCTCATCTTCTCCAAAATCATGTGTTGCCATGATGGATTTTGCAATTAATCTTGGACTGCCCAGTTGTTCTAATATTTCCTTTTCTGTTCTTCCTTTGCGAATTTCACTTTCAATATAATCTTCATAATAAGCCATTGTATCATTTACAAATTCATAATCATTGATGGATGCAATACTTTTTCTAAGCTGATCCAGAAAATCCTGTTTTGTCATGATAAGTACCCCATTCTCTACATTTGTTTCCTTACTACCAAATACTCGTCGCCAGGCTGATAATACGGACATTCACTACAATTATTGCTTAAGAAACGCTGCATTTCATCCTCATCAAGTTCTATATCGCACACATAATACTCATTTTCTTCATCATACATATAGTTTGCACAAGTATCACATGACATATTATTCTGCCTCTATCTTTTCTGTATGTTTTTTTGAAAGCCATGGAAAATACACAAAATATAATAGTAAAGAAATGACAAGTGCAAAAATACCAATAAACTGTGAAGTAGATAGTAAACCTACACTGCCTCTATTGTCATTTCTAAAAAATTCTATAATAAAACGTCCAATACTATACAGTATTAAGTATAATGTTCCTGTTTTACCCTTCACTCTGTTCTTACTTGCATACCATAAAAGGATTCCGGCAATAATGAAATCTCCCCCTGACATCATAAGTTGAGTAGGATATAATCTGACATCATTGGGTGCAAAATGTGAATTATGAAAAACAATCCCCAGAGGACTATTTGTTTCTTTTCCATAGCAACACCCTGCAAGGAAACATCCAATTCTGCCAAATCCTTGTGCAAGTGCTACCGATGGCACCATAAGATCGAAGTAATCGAGGAATTTCACCTTTTTTATCTTACAATAAAAATACATTGTAAGAGCACCGCCTAATATTCCTCCATATACAACAAAACCATTTCCAGTAATATAACTCATGGGATCTTTTAGGAAACTGCTCCATTCTGTTATAATAAATAGAACCCTGGCACACATAAATCCAAGGATAACTGCGGCAAACGTCATTCCGTAAATCAAATCTCCATCTAAATTTCTTTTTTTGGCTCTGTAATCACCTACTAACAAAGCAACTACAACGCCTATTCCAATCATTAGACCATATCCATGTACAGTGACCGGTCCAATTGAAAATAAATCGTTATACATAA
>CAZQTM010000252.1:0-3311 GCA_964595855.1 uncultured Lachnospiraceae bacterium
TAGTTTACATAATGTAATGCAACTATATACCCGAAAGTAACGTTACGCTATTTTTCAATTTTATATAACAAATATTTATTTGAATGAATGGTATAAGTCTCTTCCATGATAAAACCTAACTTTTTTAGTAATTGAATGGATGCAACATTTTCAGGATCTGTTAGTGCCTGAATTGAATCAAACTCCAGATCCTGCCATGCATAGGTTATTATTTTCTTACATACTTCAAATGCATAACCCTGTTTTTGATAAGGTTTTGCTATCACAAATCCCAGTTCTGGTCTTTCAAACTCCGGGCGATAGTTAAATCCGGCTCTCCCAATTATCCTGCCATCCTTTTTTCTTTCAATAACCCATGTTCCAAAACCAAAGTAAGAATATATATTCTCAATATATTTCTTAATATATTCTAGTTCTTTTTCTCTCTCTTCATAAAGTCCTTCCATGTATTGCGTTATTGAGTCATCTTTATAAATCTCATAAAGATCATTTAGATCATCTGGTATCATCTCTCTGATCCTACACCGTCTTGTATCGACAATATGCCATGGAATTTTCATAAATCGCTGCCACATTTTTATATAGTAAATTGGCTCTATTTCATCAAAATTTTCAACAGCAAAAGCAAATTTACAGTCAAATTTCTCATTTTGATTATTGCTAGTACAGGATATAATTACAAAATATCCACTGTCCTTTAAGTGATCTGCTTCATCTTCATGCTCGCAAAGAAATAAGGTACTATATTTTTCCCAGTTTTCATCAATTACTTTAACTGATGCTGACAAAAATTGAATGCCTTTTTTATCCATATTTTTTGCCCAATTATCCGAAACTTGGAAATTAATCTCTTCTGTGATATAACAAATTTGTTTGAGCATAGTGACTTAATCCCATAACCTTCTTTAAACTTAAATAATCTAAAGCTCTTTACCTTTACATAGCAATCCGTTACAATACTACTAATTAATAATAAAACAATTTTTTCAGAAAGGAAATAGAAAGAAATATGGCAAAAAATCCAATCGTAACAATAACAATGGAAAACAATGATGTAATGAAAGCAGAGTTATACCCAGAGATAGCTCCTGTCTCCGTAAACAATTTTATAAGTCTGATTCAGAAGAAATTCTATGATGGATTAATTTTTCACCGCGTAATTAAAGGATTTATGATTCAGGGCGGCTGCCCGGATGGGAATGGCATGGGTGGTCCCGGATATTCGATAAAAGGCGAATTCTCTCAAAATGGTTTCAAAAATGAACTAAAGCATACAGAAGGAGTTCTTTCTATGGCAAGAGCCATGGATCCAAATTCTGCAGGTTCCCAGTTCTTTATTATGCATAAAAATTCCCCTCATCTGGATGGTTCTTACGCCGCTTTCGGAAAAATAACAGAAGGAATGGATATCGTCAATAAAATAGCCGATTGTAAAGCAGATTATTCGGACAGACCATTAGAAGAACAACGAATAAAATCTATGACGGTAGATACTTTTGGGGAAACTTATCCGGAACCAGAGAAAATATAATTCATTCTTAATGTAAAATCAATATATAGATTTATTAGACCCAGAATATGAAATGAACAGCCATAACTTGTGGTTGTTCATTTTTTGTTCATATTTAATTCAAAGAAACTTAATTTACATAACATCTTTTATCCATTTTTATTATTTATACTTCTAGTATAAGATAAATAATTAAAAGGTAACAACAAAGTGCAAAATAACTTTTTCATAATAAAATGCCAAGCAAATGAAATTTGCTTGGCATCCTCCCTTTTTTAAGATTCTACTTGTAGAGTCTTTTTTTATGTGCTCCTAAATATAAATAGATAGGGAGGGTTTTCATGCACAATTTCGAATCATGGTTGGAAAGAATTAATCATGTAGCAAATTCTTTTATCTGGGGTCCATATATGTTAGCTGCTTTTCTATTTGTTGGACTTCTATTTACTGTAAGTACTGGTTTTTTCCAGATAACGCACTTTCCTTTATGGATGAGGGAAACTATACTAAAATTATTTTTCGATAATAAAAAAAATGTAATTCATACCGACGATAAACACTCTATTTCCCAATTTCAGTCTCTTTGCACAGGATTAGCCGCAACCATAGGTATCGGAAATATTACGGGTGTAGCTACCGCCATTACAATGGGGGGGCCTGGTGCTATATTCTGGATGTGGCTTTCTGCATCTTTAGGTATGATGACAAATTATGCAGAAATTGCATTAGGTATTAAATATCGGTATAGAAATAAAAAGAACAACTGGGTCGGTGGTGCTTTTGTTTATATTGAAAGAGGCCTCGGTAAAAACTATAAGTGGATGGCTATACTTTTTGCATTATTCTGTATGCTTGCTTCTTTTGGTATTGGAAATATGACTCAGGTAAATTCTGTAGCAAGCGGACTTAAAAATTCATTTCATATAGATACCCGTATAACCGGAATTGTTATTATGCTCATTGGGGGAATAGTTATTTTGGGAGATATAAAAAGAATTGCTAGTGTAACGGAGAAAGTTGTACCCTTTATGGCTATTTTATATATTATGGGGTGCTTCTTAGTTATTTTTTCCAATACCAGTCGCCTCCCAGAAGTGTTTAGCAGCATTTTTATCGAAGCTTTTAATATTCGTTCTATGGGTAGTGGAACCCTCGGATATGGTATCCTTATTGCAGCAAAGACCGGTATCTCCAGAGGCGTATTTAGCAATGAAGCCGGACTGGGCTCAACTGTCATCATCCATAGTGCATCGGATGTTAAGGAACCGGTTATGCAGGGGATGTGGGGTATTTTTCAGGTTTTTGCAGATACCATTGTTATGTGTACAATTACTGCAATCACTATTTTAAGTAGTGATATCTATGATTTGAATTATACAGTACATGCAATGGGCGAGGGCAAAGAAATAATGACCGGTACTGCTTTAACCAGTGCTGCTTTTTCAACTGTTATTCCCTTTGGTGATAAATTTGTTGCAATCGCAATTTTACTTTTTGCCTTTTCGACGCTTCTTGGCTGGTCATATTATGGAGAAAAGAGTACGGAATATTTATTTGGCTTAAAAGCTGTTTTCCTATATAAAATAATTTTTATCATCGTAATATACTTTGGGTGTACTGCATCCCTTGATCTTGTATGGTCAATTTCTGATACATTAAATGGCTTTATGGCTATACCAAATTTGATTGCGATTACTTTACTTTCTAAAGAAGTAAAGATAATGACACGTAATTATTTAAATAAAACAATCGAGTAGATCCCTACTCGATTGTCGCGGCATTCGCCAAATGTTCAAATAAA
>CAZQTM010000253.1:0-3310 GCA_964595855.1 uncultured Lachnospiraceae bacterium
TATTATGGCTCTGCTTGAAACAATACCCCGTATCATGTTGATTGCCTATGGAATGGTCGGAATGGAAACAATCCCCATAAATTCCCCGCTGGGATACTATCTCGGCATGTATATGTGGTGTTCCCTTGTGGCTTTTACCCATGCGGCGGTTTTGGGAACAACTATAATCGCCAAGGAAGAACGAAACAGAACAGCAGAGTTTATTTTTACAAAGCCGTATCCCCGTAAAACCATCATTAAAGGTAAAATCATAGCGGCTGTCCTGAATGTTGCGGCTATGACCTTGACCGCAATCATTGCTAACATCGGGATGCTGGCTACCCAAGCGAAAGGGGAAAGCATTTTAGGCGCAATCGGGATTACCATGCTGGCTATGTTTTTAATACAAGTGTTGTTTTTGTCGGTGGGCATGCTGCTTGCGGCAAGATGCAAAAGCAATAAGAGGGCGCTTTCAATATCGGTACTCTTCGTCTTAACCTCTTATGTACTCATGGTGATCATCGAATATGTTGGAACCGTTGATTTTTTAGGCTTTCTAACGCCCTTCCTCTATTTTCCGGGAGCGGCATTGGTGGAAAAAGGGTTTAACATATTCTACATTCTTCTTACCATTATCATTGCTGCAGTGTCATGTCATTTCACGCTTTCTATGTATCAGAGGCGTGATTTGCATAACTGATATAGAAAATATGTGTAATAGGCAAAATGTGGTTGTAACAGAAAAGAATGACATTGACTTTGAAAGCGTAGCACCGTATTTGATGGATTTTAAGGTGAAAAAGGTATAGAATTAACAATGAAGGAAATAATACTATAGTTTGATAACAGTCCCGTGATAACAATTTGATAACATTAGCTGATACAGTCCGTGTGATATGGACAGCTGAAACCAAATGAAATCAAATCGTAACAGAGAACCCTAACAAAAATGTTTAAGGTACAGGTTAAGTTAGGGAGTTTGAGTGAGCTACGAGCCATGCAAGGATAAAAATAGAGAGTATCAGAATGGAGCGCTCGCGGTCCAGGATGATACTCTCTATTTTTATACGTATACGGCGACAGCCGTACACTGAGGAAACACGTAGTGTTTTCGAAGTGAGCATGGCGGGAGAGAAGGAAAAAGACTATTTAGATTCTCTAAGGCAAGAAGAAACCATATTTAAAGATTATATATCCTGTTGAGCTCTATAAAACAGTCAATTGGAGACTAAATTCAAGTTTAGACTTGACGAAATTTAATTTTTTGTTTTAGTAAGTATTTCTCTTTCTTTTAATATACATTAGATACCACCAAATTATCTTAACCGATATAATTATATTAATCGATAAAATAAAAATTGTGATTTTAGAGTCTCTAGAGTATAATTTTTATATTAGGGATGTTATACACAGTTTCAGAAAACGAAAGGAAATAATGTCAGATGTTACTGAAAATTGGATAAATCTGGAATTAAAAATAGAGTGTCTTGGAGGGAAAAAAGATACCAATAATAGTTGGATGAAGAAATATAATATATCAGCTTATAATATAGACAGATTACGGAATTTCAAGTTTTCAGAGACTAGCGAGTGAGTATAAAGGGAGAAGAGTACATAATAGAATTGAATATTAAATAAATGCTGGGATAAATGGGAACTTTTATTTGTTACAAGAAAAAGTAATCTAATATGAAAGAGGTGACTTACATGATTCCATTAAAAATAGAAACCATAATTGAGGGACAAGTTGTTGAAAAGAATAGAGTTGAATACAAAGAGGGATGGAATCCATCCGATACTATACACACTATCTGTGCATTTGCAAATGACTTAGATAATGTTAATGGAGGTTATGTAGTCATTGGAGTTGCCGCTGAAGATGGAATTCCGATTTTACCTCCAGTGGGGATAAAGCCGGAGTTACTTGATAATATACAGCAGGAAATATTCCAATACTGCAATCGCATTGCACCAAGATATATCCCTAATATTGAAGTTGTTGAATATCCAGATCAAGACACGCATCTCATTTATCTTAAATGTTCAGCAGGAGATGCAGGTCCTTACCAAGCACCAGTAGATGTATATTCAAAAAAGGGTGAGAAGTCAGATAAAACAATGAAATATTGGATTCGACCAGCTTCACTTACCACAACAGCAAAACCGAATGAAATATCAGAATTATATGAGAAGTTTAATTCGATTCCATATGATGATCGAATTAATAGAATGGCTACTTTAGCTGATATTAGACGTGGATATGTAGAGGATTTCCTCAGAGATAGTAATAGCTCACTGGTGGGTGAGTTGAATAATAGAACATTGGAAGATCTATTAGTTTCATTAGAAGTGGCAAATGAGACAGACACAGATTTGGCTATTCGTAACATTGGTGTTTTGATGTTTATGGAAAGGCCAGATAAGTTAATCCCTGGCGCATTGATAAATTTGGTGAAATTCAATACAGAGGAAGCAGAGGCATCAAGAGATTTTGTAGAGAAATCATTTACAGGTCCAATTTGGAAACAGGTAAAAGATGCACTTGACTATATACAAAATAACATCATTGAAGGGAAAGTTGAAAAAATCGAAAACCAGGCAGAATCGGTACGATTTTATAATTACCCATACAATGCATTAGAAGAGGCTGTTGTAAATGCAGTATTTCATAAATCATACAGAGATGATTCACCGGTAGAGATAAGAATCTATACAGATGAAATTGTTATATTGAACTATCCAGGTCCAGCTAAATGGATTGATATGGATAAGTTTGCACAAGGTAAAGTGCGTGCCAGAAAATATCGGAACAGGAGAATTGGAGAATTCTTTAAAGAATTGGATTTGTCAGAAAAACAGTCAACAGGAATTCCTACCATTTTAAATGAACTTAAAAAGAATGGGTCTCCAATGCCAGAGTTTGATACTGATGCAGAACGGAATTATTTAGAGACGACAATTAAAATCAGAGATGGATTTGAAAGCAAATCAAAAACGAGCGATAAAACGAGCGATAAAACGAGCGATAAAACGAGCGATAAAACGAGCGATAAAACGAGCGATAAAATGAGCGATAAAATGAGCGATAAACAAAAAATTTTTTACTCATTTCTTTTAGAGGCATTTAAAACATCAGAATTTGTAACAACCAAAATAATGACTGAATATTCTGATATGGCTGAATCTACAACCAGAAGATATCTAAATCAATTTTGTGAGATGCAGATAATAAAATCTGATGGAAAAAATAAAGGAACTAGATATTATCTGATCTAGAATGGTGGAGGACTATATGAACACAAAAAAGATATTACAAGACAATCTAACAAAA
>CAZQTM010000254.1:0-3282 GCA_964595855.1 uncultured Lachnospiraceae bacterium
GTTCAACCGACTGTTGAATCTTAGTCGGCAGGCTCAAGATTCCGAGAGCCTATATGTGGCAGTTTATTTTGTGGCGGATAAACCTCTGTTCCACCACTAATGCTCACCGGAATGATCTTCTTTCCGGAATCAATTGCCAACGCTGCCGCACCTGCTTTAAATATTCCCATTTTTCCAGTCTTCGTTCGCGTTCCTTCCGGATGAATCAGAACAATACTCTTTTCTTCCCTCAGACATTCAAGACAGCGTTTCATCGCTGGTGCAGGATTTCCACTTCTGTCTACAGGAATGCCGCCTAACATACGCAGGAAGAATCTTGTTACTTTCGTCTCCAAATGTTCCTGTTTTGCCAGACATTTTATTTTCTCCAGTTCCTTCTTTGGTAAGAATGAAAATGTCCATAATCCGTCTAAATGTGTCTGATGATTCGGACATAGAATATAATTTCCGGACTTAGGTATATTCTCTAGTCCTTCTACTTCAAATTTCCACAACATTCTTGAAATTGCCATGATCACTTTCAGCATCCACAATGAGAACCTCGTCTTCTCAAGCGGAAAACTATTGATGTCATAATCTAAGTTAGACACTGTATCATTTTGATTTTCATTTTCAAGGATAGAAATAACCTCTCCTACTGTCATGGTGCTACGAATACAATTTTCCATTGCAATGCCAAACTGATTCTCAATCGCAACACATAGTTCAAAAAGATTCAATGAGTCAAATCCAAGATCAGATTCTAATTGTAGTCCCACATCGACTTCCTGGTTGCCCTGATAAATCCTTTTGATAATGCTAATAAGATCAGATTTTATATTTCTGTCTGTTGGCGCTACACTTTCTGTTTTCTCAGTTTGAACAAAATCTCTCTTTATATAGTCCTTTAATAGATATCTCTTTACCTTTCCTACTGACGAAATCGGTAATGTATCAATCATATGAACATCCGCAATCTTGTAGTTAACTGAAACCTCTAATGATTGCTTACATAGATTTGTTTTAAGTAATTCCATGTCTTCAATTTTCATATCACCTTTTTCAATAAAAACATGAATTCGATCATAGTATTCTTGCCCTCTCTGTATTCCACAAAAGCAATACTTCACATCTTTTGGGAAAATAGAAGCATATAAATTCTCTACATCTTCAGGAGAAATCTTCTCCCCATTTTGTAAATGAATACTATCTTTACATCTTCCTACAGTATATAAATACCCCTTTTTATCAATGTATCCTAAATCCCCCATTCTAAAGAATCCATCGATCATTGACTTCTTCGTTAACTCCGGTTCCCGAAAATAGCCACGAAATAACATTTCATTCTTTACAAGTATTTCTCCCTGCCCATTCTTATCCGGACAATCTATCTTTATTTCAACTTTGGGTTGTACATATATGTTACCAACCGTGCCAATTGGGTATTTGTCTTTATGAGATGTTGAAGCAAAAAAATTGGCTTCTGTAGAAGCATAAACATTAATCCACTCATAACCAAGTGCGTAGAAGAATCTGCTAGTCTCTTCCCTTGTGATACCTCCTCCAACACCTAATACAATCATATTTCCGCCAAACAACCGAGTATTAACGCTTTTAAAAAGTATTCTTCCAATATTGACTCTCATATTCTTTCTGATGAATTCACATAAATGCAACAAAAAAAATAACTGTTTTGTATGCAAACTATTCTCAAATACTTCTTCAATCTTCTCTTTGAATGTGTCATAAACTTTAGGAATCATACCAAAATAATTTGGTTTATATTCTAAGAAAGCGGCTTGTAACTTTACAGCACTAGCAGCCTCAATCATTCCAATTTCACCTTCCTTAAATAACACGTTTAAAAACATTTGAAATCCAGAAATATGATAATAGGGAAATATGTGAAAATATTTCACTTTCTTCTTTTCAATATTTAAATCCACTTTGTCATATGTCTCCACTCCGTTCAGGAGGCCTTGATAGCCAATCATGACACCCTTCGCCTGACTTGTTGTTCCTGACGAAAACAAAATAACCGCATTTTCTAAATCCGGATCTTTCGTCATCTCCAAATCAAATTCAGATTGTCTGTCATAAAACAGATTCAAATCATGCTGAATATCCATAACCGGCCTTTCATCCCTATAAGTTTTCGCATAAGTATCATAGGCATTTTTACTTGCAATAATCCCTCGGACATCCGCAGATAATAATAACCGTGTAAGTTCCTGTTCTGGTAGACCTGCGTCTATTACAACCGCCGTCATATCAGCATAAGTCAAAGTCAAAAAAGACAAGAAGCAATATGGCGATAATTCTGATAATATCGCAACTCTGTCCCCTGCCTTTAAACCATATGAATATAACACCTCTACATTTTTTTTGGATTTTGTATGAAACTCAGAAAAAGATATGACTTCACTTCTTCCATCATTTAAAAAGTATGAAATAAATGAGCGATTAGCATTTTTTAAACATATCTCTTCAAAATGATTGATAAAACTATCTCTCGAACTTACCCTCATATGTTCTGTCATTTGCTTCACTTCTCCAGCCATTTATATTCTTTTAATAGATTTTATTATTATTTTCTGTATTTGTAAAATAAATTACACCTTTTGTGAATATTATATTAGTACACTATATGTGAAAGGCGGTTTTACTCATGGTGAATTTTGGAGACAAGCTTAAAAAGTTACGCATAGAAAAGAAACTTACACAAAAGCAAGTATCAGAGCGAGTCGGCTTGGCGATCAGTGCAATATCTTCTTACGAGTCAGGGAGTCGCTATCCTTCCTACGATGTACTGATTAAATATGCAAGAATGTTTCATGTATCAACCGACTATTTATTAGGTCTGGAAAAACACCAGACTCTGGATGTCTCAGATTTAGCCGATGACGAGGTACAGGCGGTATCTCAGATGATTGATGTCATCAGGCAGAACAAGTCAAAATAAATATATGAAAACCCATATATTGCAATTGGGTTATGTTGTTATATGATTTTCCTTACCACGCTGTTAGTTTAACATTTGTGTTTTATATTTGGATTCAAACGTCATTTTTTGTCGATTTGAAGTAAAAATTTGCAGTTGAACAAAAAATCATTGAAATAAAGAAGAGTACTTGCTAATATTCAAGCAAGTACTCTTCTTTATTTCCACTTTATCGCATATATCCCAGCTACCGCTTATTTCCCGTTGATTGGAGTAATTGATAATGTATACCCCAAAGGAGCGAGAATTTTTAACAATGTGTCAATCTGTGGAGTCGACTTCAAACTTTCCATTCTTGCAAT
>CAZQTM010000255.1:0-3260 GCA_964595855.1 uncultured Lachnospiraceae bacterium
ATGGTGTGGCAAGACTCATTTTTGCTTATGGAGATGCGTTAAAAGATAATGTGTTTAAGGAAAAACTCGGACGTGTTTCAGTAAAAGAAATCAGTCGTACCGCCAAAGAACGCAGGGCCGGCTCTCTTGGATATGCAGAAGCGATGCTCATCTTTTATAACAAAAAATCACATTACCCTCTAAAATGGGAAACTCTGTATACACATAAAGTTGTCAGCAAAAAAAACAAAAATGAAGATATTGCCACAGTCGAGAATAATGATAATTCAATGGAGCAAGAATCTGCTCCTGATGGTCAGATAGATATATTTCAAACATACAATGAAGAAGGCTGATGATACATATAAATCTCTCTGCGATGACATTGCGGACTACATAGAATTCAAGTTGCAGCAACTGTATCGTAATTCAGAAAAACGAAGTTTTGATATATAGTCCTCAAATCAAAAGCAATATGTTTCGGTCCCGATTTTTTACTTATTTTTTTGATTTAGAGGGTTGTAAAATTATCCTCTCTATGATATACTTGCCAAGAGAAAAAATTAGATGGAGGGAAACCGATGATTGGAGGAAAGCGAGTTAATGCTGGACGAAAAGCAATAGCCGATGAAGATAAAAAAAAAGGATTCAAAATATATTTATCCCCTGAGATTGTTGAAGAAATAGATAACTTTGATGAAGCAAACACTTTCTCTGAAAAGTGTTCTATTCTGATTCAAAATCAATTAGCGGAATTGAAACAACGCAAAAATAAAACCGTGAGAATAATTGATTTATTTGCTGGCTTGGGAGGCATACGACTAGGCGTAGAGCAGGCCTTTAACGAAATGGGGCTTTATACACAATGTGTATTTTCATCTGAAATCAAAAAATACGCAATCGAAGCCTATAAACATTACTATAACGATGATAATATTCATGGAGATATTACCCAAGTATCAAACTCAGAAATTCCTGAATTTGATATTTTATTGGCTGGATTCCCTTGCCAACCCTTTAGTTCTGCCGGAAAAGGATTAGGATTTTCTGATACACGAGGAACATTATTTTTTGAAATTGAACGTATTCTGCGTGATAAACATCCATATGGATTTATTCTAGAAAATGTTGAGGGTCTTGTAAACCATGATAATGGCAATACTCTATCGGTGATTATTGACCATTTATGTAAACTAGGATATTCGGTTTCATGGAAATTACTGGACTCCCAATATTTTGGTCTAGCTCAAAGTCGAAAACGTGTATATATCACAGGAGTATCTGGAAGTGAGCCTGTAGATTTAGATACTTTTGAAACTAGCACTGCCTCTTTCGGAGATATCATGCAACATAACCTTCCGGTAGTTGATTCGAATTTCACACAGCATTTATTGTTTCATTATGCGCCTGACAAACTCTATGGGAAATCTATAAAGGATAAACGTGGGGGATTTGAAAATATTCACTCTTGGGATATTGGAATAAAAGGGGAAGTCAGTCCTCAGCAAAAAGAACTTCTTAACCTCATGCTAAAAGAAAGAAGAAAGAAAAAATGGGCCGAAGAAATTGGTATTGTGTGGATGGATGGAATGCCTTTAACACTAAATCAGATAAAAACATTTTATGATGTTCCATCACTCGAGGAAATGTTAGAAGATTTAGTAGAGAAAGGATACTTGACCTTTGAACATCCAAGAGAACAAATCAACAGAACACGTGTAGCCGATACTAGTAAGCCGAAAGGATATAACATCGTCACGGGTAAATTATCTTTTGAATTTTCTCGCATTTTGGATCCTGTTGCACTCGCCCCAACATTAGTTGCCACTGATGTATCTCATCTAGGAGTTGTCGATGGCAATGGGATTCGAAGGCTGACAATTCGTGAAGGTCAAAGGCTATTTGGATATCCAGAAGATTATGATTTATCCTTTCTGAAGGAGCGTGAAGCTTTTGATTTACTTGGGAATACAGTTTGTGTTCCTGTAATACGTTCTATAGCAAAACGATTGGCTCAGAAATATCTTGGATAGAAAACAGCTACAGTACATTTTACAAATGAACTGTAGCTGTTTTGAATTTAAAGAAGATTATGTACACTCTCTGCAATATCCGTTTCAAAAAATTCATTATATCCTGTGATGACCGCATCCAACCATGCCTTCGAGATTCTTGTTTGATTAGTAGTACTTAAATGGGTTTTATACAAAGCCGCAAGCAATTTTTCCAAACTTCCGAAAGGCTGAAGACCAGTTTGTGTTCTCCAGTTTGATGGTCTGATATTTACAATTTGTCCTTTTTTGCGTTGACACTTTAATTCATAGTCACTAGCTGGACCTGTTATTTCCCATACTTTTTTACACCAAATATCCCTTACTGAAATGTTACCCTCCTCATCATTTTCATAGGCAAAAATGAGATAGTCACTATTTAATCTATATGGCTTTTCTTTAATTGAGTCCACGTATCCATAAAAGTTCGCCACATCAAAAGCTGGTTGCCTAGTTGAATAAAATGTTTTCATTTCGCATAAATCCTTCGTATCACTTTCCGAAAAATAGAAATCAGGGAACGTCTGACCTTGATTTGGTCTAAAATATATATTCCGACTTCTAAGAAATTCACATACCCATTCCTGCAGTGCATTTCCAATAATATCATTCTGTTTTATTTGCACAGATATATCATTTAAGGTCATTGTAATTTTGCCAGCACTCTGATAAATATTTTCAGATTCAAGTAAGGACTTCAATTGGGATGCATTTATATACTCCATGAAATATTCTCCATTTCTTTGTCTGTTGCATTTATTATATCATATCAGCCAAAAAACACAATTCCTTTTCATTTCACCCAAAAATAATAACTACCAGCTTACATATGATAATGGTTACATCATTGTATCCTTAAAAATAAAACATCCCCAGAGGACGACCAGTTCGTCCCGCCCTCTGAGAACTAATCTTAGCTTTATTCGACAATATATTCTTTTGATTTGGTAATCGTCAGCCGTCCATCCTCGCACTTGACCGATACTTTATCTCCCATCGAGAATCCCAACTCTTGGAGCCATTTTCCCTTTAACACGATGGTTGGTGTGTTCTGATAATTGTATCCCGACTGCTCGTAAACCTTCATTTCTCTATATTCTTTGTAAGCCATATGCGCTTACTCCTTTCGTTATTTTACTTTTGCTTAATTGTTTATACTTCCGCCAAAAGGTACAACCTTTTGCTAAATCATATTTTTTGAAAATCACCCCACGGATACTGTGGGAACGA
>CAZQTM010000256.1:0-3259 GCA_964595855.1 uncultured Lachnospiraceae bacterium
ACACCATATTTCCTTTATAAATATAAGAAGTCCGGAATGGTAGAAAAAGATGAAGTAAAATTACTTACCTTAACGGAAAATCTTTTAGATGATATGGAGGATTTAATAATCAAAATATAGTTTATTTTGATCAAATAGTAATATAAGGTAAGCAAGCTAAAATTTGACAAAATATTCAAATGCTAATATAATATTTGGGATAGATGATTACAATTTTTCATAATTAAGTTGCATCCTTTTTCTTTTCTTGTTCAAAAGTATGAAAAAGTGATTCTTAAAGATGGAGGAATTGTAATATGAATAAAGTATCTCATGCAATAGAAAAAAAAGCATTTGAAGTAACCATTGATAAGATTTTGAAGGAAAAACCCGAAAAACGTCAACAGACGCTATTGAAATTAGTCAATTTGGCTGAGAAGTATATGGGTAGTAATTTTAAAAAAGAATCTTATGATGGAGCAAGAAAGATGATTATAAATGCGGACCAGAAATGGATTCGATTTGCTAATCGTCTTTTAGAGGAGACAGATCCTCATGTTGCTAAGATGACAGCTTTGACACTTGGCTTTGAAGCTGCTTTTAATGGTACGAAGACAATTCGTAAAATGAGAGAAATTAACAAATGTAACATTCCTTGGCTAATTTTGATGGATCCAACCAGTGCATGTAATCTGCACTGCAAGGGCTGTTGGGCCGCAGAATATGGCAATAAGCTTAATTTAACGTTTGAAGAGCTTGATGGAATCGTTACACAGGGGAAGAAACTAGGCATCTATTTTTATATGATGACGGGAGGGGAACCACTAGTTAGAAAAGCTGATGTTATAAATTTGTGTGATAAACATCAGGATGTTGCTTTTCACTGCTATACAAATGGTACATTAGTGGATCAGGCTTTTTGTGATGAAATGAAACGTGTTGGTAATCTGACACTATCTATTTCGTTGGAAGGCTTTGAGGACACAAATGATTTTAGACGTGGAGATGGAGTTTATAAGAAAGTTATAAACGCTATGGAATTACTCCATGAGAATGGCTTGATTTATGGTATTTCCGTATGCTACACAACAAAGAACCTAGAAACAGTTACATCAGATGAATTCTTTGATCTGTTGATTGAAAAGGGTGCACGTTTTGCCTGGTATTTCCACTTAATGCCGGTAGGAATGGATGCAACACCTGATTTAATGCCCACTAAGGAACAAAGGGAATATATTTATCACAGAATCAGAGAGGTAAGGGCGAAAGAAGGCGGCAAAGAAATCTTTGTTATGGACTTCCAGAACGATGGTGAATTTGTTGGTGGATGTATAGCTGGAGGAAGAAACTATTGTCATATTAACCCTAAGGGTGATGTGGAACCATGTGTATTTATTCATTACTCAGGTGCTAATATCAGAGAAAAATCTTTGATAGAATGTCTGAAACAACCACTGTTTATGGCATATAGGGATAATCAACCGTTTAATAATAACCATTTAAGACCTTGTCCGATGCTTGAAAATCCAGAAATCTTACAACGTATGGTTCATGAGACCGGTGCTGTATCAACTGATATGAAACAACCGGAGAGTGTGGAACATCTTTGCGAAAAATGTTCGCAGTATGCTTGCAACTGGAAAGAAACTGCGGATAAATTATGGGCAGAACATCCATATAAGCAAAAGGGATATTCTAATTATAAAAGCAAATAATACATGAAAATATAAATAGGATGGGGACTATTAAAATAGTTCTCATCCTTTTTCATTTTTAATGTATGAAAACATTCTATTTACAAATAATAGTATCAAAGTTATTTTCTACAAACATTTCCAAAAAAATAACATTAAAATTTCAATATTCGATTTTTAAGGAGGATTTATGAAGGCAACAGGGATAGTTAGAAGAATAGACGATTTAGGTCGTGTTGTTATACCGAAGGAAATAAGAAGAACACTAAGAATAAGAGAAAGTGATCCATTAGAAATATTCACTGACAGAGAGGGTGAAATTATCTTAAAAAAGTATTCACCGATTGGCGAAATGAGTACATTTGCAAAGCAATACGCAGAAAGTCTGGCACAGGTATCGGGACATGTCGTTCTGATAGCTGACAGAGATCAATTTATAGCAGTATCAGGTGGCTTAAAGAATTTATTCGGAAAGAGTATTTCTTCTGAACTCGAAGACAAAATTGAAAAAAGAGAATCCATCCTTGCAACGAAAGGTGAACGTACTTTTATATCAGTTGCAGATGGCGAAAATGGAGAATATGAACAGGAAGCCATTTGTCCTATCTTAAGTGAGGGAGATGTAATAGGAGCAGTAATTTTATTAGGTCTTGATGCAAAAGTTAAAATGGGCGAAGTAGAAGTGAAACTGATTCGATCAGCGGCTGGATTTTTAGGCAGACAGATGGAACAGTAAAACTACAGGATGGAAATTAAAGTGCCGCATATGTGGCACTTTTACTAACTGTATTTACTTGTTTATTATGGTAATTCGACTTATAATAGAATAACTTAAAGTTAGATGATAAGTGAAGTAATTTTAAGGAAGTGAAAGATGCAAAACAAAAATAATATCGATGAATTATTGGCTGAGAGTTTTATTACAATTGCAAAGGAAGTTCCCATTGAGAAGATTACGATAAAGGAAATCACCGATAAAGCCGGTGTTATAAGGCCCACCTTCTATAATCATTATCAGGATAAATATGAATTGATAGAATGGATTATCAAAAATCGTGTTTTTGGAAGTATAAAGATTCTGATACAGAATGGTATGGTAAAGGAAGCAATTATTCTGTTGTTTCGTAATTTACAGAATGATAAGCAGTTTTACATAAAAGCATCTAAGCTTGAAGGACAGAATTCTTTTGAAAGCATCATAGAGAAATGCATTATAGATTCTTTTCAGGAGATCTTTTTTCATAATAAAGCAGCCCATAGTGCGAAAAATCCATGGATTACACCAGATAGGATGTCAGGGTACTATGCTCATGCTATGTGCTATATTTTAATGAACTGGATACAGACAGGCATGACTGTGCCAGCAGAAGAAATAGCAGATATTTATCAGTATATTGAAACAAAGAGCCTGTTAGATATGGTAAAAGAAATGGATGCGAATATACCGTAATTTATAATATACAAAATCACATGTTTGTATATTATTTTAAACAAAAGCTAAAAAATTGTAGTTAATCAGATAACAGAACTAAAAGATTGAATATTTTCATATTCAATCTTTTTTTTTATACTTCATTTGAACAAGA
>CAZQTM010000257.1:0-3259 GCA_964595855.1 uncultured Lachnospiraceae bacterium
GCATTTCAGTAAATGATAATACTGATGTCTGTGCAATCGTAAACTTTGCCTCAGTTTTTAATGTATCTGTTTTTCTTTTGTTATTCTTTTTCTCATCCTTAATCTGACTATCGATTTCTGTTAAAGCTTTATATAGTCTCTCAAAGCATTCTTTCGTATCTGACATTGTAATGATTGCAACAATATAGCTTTCTGCTGCCATTTCAATCTGTAAATGATATCTCTTTAACAGTATCTTCTGCAGTTCCTTACCTGTTAAATTTGTGTTTAACACAGAAATAACCAATTTACATGGATCAAAACCGTTATCATTATCATACACTTTAATATAATTCCAATTATGGGACTCTTTTATAAAACTATCACGAAAAACAAAAAAATTCTCCCATAATGTCTGACCATATTTCTCTAGCATAGATACGCAGGAATCGATACCTGCCATAAATAAATAGGATGGTGAACTTGTCTGATAAATGGAAAGGTATTTTTCAATTTTTTCTTTTGAAATCTTATTTCCCATAACGTGAAGTAACGCTGTCTGTGTAAAGCTTGGTAATGTTTTATGAAGGCTTTGTATTACAAAATCAGCCCCAAGATAAATTGCACTTTGCGGAAACCGCTCATGAAAAGAAAAATGTGATCCATGTGCCTCATCAACAATCAATGGAATATGATAAGAGTGCACTGTTTCAGCTATTTTTTTTATATCAGAAACAATTCCTTCATATGTGGGCGAAGTAATAACTACCGCAGATATGTTTTTTTCTTTCTCTAAACATACTTTTATATCATCAGGTTCAATAGCTCCACTAAAATCCCACTCTCCCATGTCCTTAGGGTAAACATAGGAAACTTCTAATTCCCGTAATTCAATGGCATGATAGACAGATTTGTGACAGTTTCTTGCGATTAATATCTTATCATGTTTATTTGTTACTGCGCTGATTGCTGTTAAGATACCAACTGTACTTCCATTAACCAGAAAATAAGTTCTATCTGCACCAAATATTTTTGCTGCATGATCCATGGCATCCTCAAGAATTCCATGGGCTTCATATAAATTATCATATCCTTCAATCTCAGTAATATCTATATTAAACGCATTTTCGAGATAATTTCCTTTCATATTACGTTTATGTCCAGGCATATGAAGCGGATACTCATCCGACTTTTTTAATTTTATTAGAGTTTCTAACAAATCTGCCACTTGATTTACCCCGATGTATATGCAGCGTTTCCAGTAAGGAACAATATTTATCGGCTGCCGTTACAACCCAGGCTTCCCTACATAATGGCGGAACCACCGTCATTGGCCACATATGTTTTTTAATGATATCTTTTTCTCTAGGTGATAATTTATATTCTTTCATTGCATTATTAAGAGCTATCCTTGGATGATAAAAGCCATGCAGCCGTCCATGATTTTTTTCATGCCAGTCATATAAGAAGTAATCATGTAACAGAGCTCCTCGTACAAGATCCTTTTCTTTACAATTTAGATTTAATTTCCGATTTAAATATAAACTACATTCTGCAACATCAAAACAGTGCCCATGTACTGTTTTAGAACCATGTTGATAATGCTCTCTGGTACTTCTAAAATTAATGGAATTGATAATGTCTTTTGCATCATCATAAATTGATTCCGATAATTTACGCCTTCTATTTAGATTCTTTTCATGTAAAATACTGTTTCCACTATGTCTCATACTTGCCTCACGTATCAATCAATAATAACAAACTACTGGAAATCCTTTTTTTACATAACTATAAATATATTCTGCACTACTTAATGGAAGATTTATACATCCATGGGAGCCACTTGTCAGATATATATCCCCACCAAATCTTGATCTCCATGTTGCATCATGCATTCCAACGTTTCCATTGAATGGCATCCAATAATTTACAGGAGTCTCATAATTATCACCACTAAGGACTGCGTCCTTTGTTTTATATGTGATACCAAATACACCTGCCGGTGTTCCACATCCATTTGATATATTTCCTGAAACAAAATCTGTTTCAAATATTATATTTCCATCCATATACAAATATAGGTGCTGAATACCAAGATTAATCTCGACATATGAGTTTCCTACATCATTTTGACCCTTTACAAAACCCACACACTGATATAACGGTTCTTTCTTTATTATCTCTCCATTTTTAATTTCCTCTAGTAATGCCTGTGTTTCTGCTTCCCTGTCTGTCTTCCAGCCATATCCACCACTTCGCAAATCTAACGTCACCCCACTGGTTGTAAGAAAAGATCTTGTCTTACCATAAGTATCATTTTTCTTAGACAGCATGTCAATATATGACCTCACAGCTGTTTCATCTATGTTCACTTTATTCCCATCCATCGATAGCCAATCACTTATGACAGTACCGTCAATAATTTCCTCTGTTCCATTCCAATCATAAACGATATTGGAAGAAACATACTTATTCATCTCATCTAAGATACTTATTAATATTTCATTATTGCCATAAATCGTTGGATTATAGTAACATCCAGTTGCATCCAGATCAATAACAACCTCATCATCACCAAGTGCCATGGTCTTAAAAGATTCTTCCACAGTATTTAATGTATTTTGAATGGAAAGGGCTGTTCCCTTATCTTCTTGTAAAATAGAATATTTTCCACTTTGTAAATTAAATTTACTAATAGAGGCATCCACGGGTTTTCTCTGAAATCCAGTGTTGAAAATTGAAAGTGCTTCTAACATCTTTTTTAGCTGATCCTGATCATATGATAAATATACCGGTAACGTAAAATGATTATCCTTAAAAAGATAAACCGGCCATTCAAACCCATTTTGTGAATCATTGATCTGTTGAAGTGTATCATCAAAAACATACTTCATATCAAGATCAGTTGTGCTGAATGTACCCGATGTGTTTTCTCTTCCAAGTAAAGTAACACTGAAATCTACTTGAGGATTCAGTATTAGCTGTTCTACTTTTTCTTTGTTTTTACAACTATAATCGATACCTGCAATTTCTGTATGAAAAAAATAATGATTCATAAAATAAAAAGAACCGCTTAAATAAATAAGTATAATGACCCCCACCACTATAGCTATTATGATTCCCGAACTAAAATGTCTTGTTACTACCCTCTCAGCATTTTCACCCGTACTGCTGTCGTTACTCATCGTAATCTCCTCGTGTTGTATTCACAAAATATGGGCTTGAGCTTTAAGCACATACACAATTATATTAACATCTTTTTGCAAATAAAAATAGCACA
>CAZQTM010000258.1:0-3254 GCA_964595855.1 uncultured Lachnospiraceae bacterium
ATCATTAATCCATGTCTTTCGAGCAACTATATGAGTGAATGAATTATGATAAATATGTACTTTACCGAAGGCTTACACATAAACTGTTTCCCAAGAGTCAAATGTTATATATTCATTCTATGAGTTATTTATCTGGCAATTGGCAAAACTCCATAATATCAAGCATTCTAAACAATGTATTATCGATAACAGTATGCCAACTTTGATGGAAATGTCCGTAATACCAATGTGAAAGAGGATGGTTTTTATTCTTTAATTTTTGATAAACAGCATCTAATGTATCTCTTTCGTGCTTAACATCATCAAGCAAGCTCTCATCGTTGGCACACCAATCAGATAAACTTCCTTTTGATTGTAGTTCACAAAACGAAGGTGAAGAGTGAGTGACAACGGTGTCAATAGCACATACCTTGTCTAGTTCATCTAATGCTAATTTATTATATAATGGAGCTTCATTTGCCCAATAATAGTTCTTGTCAAAACGTTCATCTAAATGAGTTTTATGAGTATAGCGATGCTCCTTCTTAACTTTATTCTGCCATGAAGTGATTCGAGATATTCTATCAATAGACACAGCTCCACCAACACAAAGAATAGTGTGTAGGCACGCCTTAACCAATGCATAGTCTGGAACAGCAATAAAGCGTTTGTGATTAAAAGACATGCCATCAAAATAAGCTGGATTGTCATGATTGCCTCTCATGAACAAAATCCAATTATTTGATTCAGTCATTCTTTTATTGTTCTTCCTTGCGATTTCATCATAGTATCCCTTTTGTTCAAAGCCAAAGCCGCAATCGCCAGCCACAATTAGCAATGTATCAGTCATTTGGTACTGCACACAAAGTTTGAACACCAAAAGATTGAAGTCGCCATGTATATCACCTGATACCACAACCGACTTGGCTTTAGGAAATTCTATTAAGAATATGTCTGATTTACTTTGCACTAACCAGGTTATTATAATAAGGTCTTAAAATCTGTTGTATATACTTCACTATATCCTTTTTACTCATTTCGATTTCTTTTCAGCTGTACAAAACTACTGCAATAATTTATATGTGTAGTAGTTTTTACAGGTAAATCTGAAAAACACATAAATAGGGGAGTTTATTGTAAAACAAACACTGCAATTGTTACTCACTATCATCGCATTGCATTTGTACCTATTTCCAACGTATGTGGTTTCTTGTCAACCTAATATAAATGTGCTTTTAAGTTGAGAAATTAAATCGTTACCAGTTACATGATTGAGGCCAGCAGCCTTCAAGAAGTCTTTATTAGGTAAATCAGCTTCGGTCGCTGCGCAGAAATCCGCTATATCTCTTTTCAAGGTAGCAGGGATGTTATATTTATCAGATGGAGCCAACATCCCAGCCAATCTGAACACATCTTTCTTGTGCTTGGCAATTTGTTTGCTATCAATATCATCTCCATTCTGTTTCCTTGTTATCATATCAATGACTGCTTTGCATTTTAAGCAAATAAGACTCTCAATATTAGCTATGTGAATACCATTTTCTGTTCTACTATATTCTATCGTAAAATTGTAATAATCGTCATCCATGAGTATCGCTGACAGACTGGATAAGTCTTCATCCATTGGAATTGGTGTAATGTGAGCGTACTCAGGGAAATTAATTAGACCGATGTTTCTAGAAAATAATTCGATTTGAAAAGGAAATTCTGTATTCTCCGGTTTCATAAATCGATAATATTCATGTTTATGACCTTCTTCATTCCTTTCACCTTTATTTTTTTCTTCATAATTGGCCGCTTTTACAAATTCCCAAAAACGACCTACAAACTCCAAGCTTAGCGCCTCGATAATCAGTATAATATCGATATCCTTTGTAGCTCTTGGAACGAGCGCATTCTCTTCCTCGTGAATTTCACATGCAGTTCCACCAATAATCACATAATTACCTTCGAAACCAGAGAAGTATTCTTTAAAGCGTTCTATTCCTTTTACCATTTTATTTCATTTATCATATTTTCTAACTCAATCTGTATTCGTTCATCCTCATTCTCTTTAAGTGAGAGATAAAGAGATAAGCGATCTACAATGTTGCTTTTGCTAAGAAGCTTAGGATTATATCTCCAGACTTCAATAACATTGTTACCATAGTTTTTATCGGTTTGTATGTTCAATGATTTAAGATCTTCTTTGCTGATAGCATAGTGTTCTATTCTTTCTCTGTTAATCATACTATAAACTGATAATGCATTAATACCACTTTCCATTAGTTGAGTATTGGAGTTGTCAGTGTAAAAAATCTTTTCTATGGGGTTGAATAGAAAAGGTAATGCATTTTCCCAAAGTACATTCTTATCCAATTCGATACTAATTTTCTTTTCTTTAGTTCCGGTTGTATGAATCAACTTTTGAGAATGTAGCCATCTGACAGCTCTATTTGCTGTTGAATAAGAAATACCAAATATATCAACCAACTCCTTCAAGTCTTTTTCATCGATTGATGCAACTTCGAGGTGATATAATATGATGCACTGTGCAATAGGTGGCATAGTAGTTTTGATATCCTCACCAATACTCTTTGTCCTCTTTAAATCAATCAGGAGAGATGGAACAAACATTTGCTTTTGCGGAATTATAAAATTTACTCGTTGTTCTACTAATCGTTGTAAATTATAGGAGGCCACCTGATCAAGTAATGCGATTACTGTTTTATCCAATCTGCGTTCTATAACTTGTATCTGTTTTTGTAACTGTGCAGGGCTAATGCTGCTACTATCCTTGCAGAAAGCGAAAACTACAGGCATGTTCAACAAATTGGCGCTATAAAATATAAAGCTAGCACCAATAGCTGTTGGGATATCAATCAACTGCTTCTGATCTAAAGCTTTTGGTTCCATTTTATAGTTAAGAGTATTCTTTATGTATAGAACTGTACTTTCTATAAATTCATTAATATTGCACATGATCATTACTGTTTGATTATATGCAAATATAATGATTAAATCTTAAATTGTTGGTGTGTTAAGTGAAAATATTGATTGGTGTAATAATTGCGCTTGTCAAGTGCGCAAATGATTTGGGGTATTAGCAGAAGTTCTACTTCTGCTAATAGTTGTATTTTTTTAAGGAATTTGGTACAAAATTGTAGAGCGTTACTAGTTTGTGTTTATTAAGTTGTTGGTTTATAACAAGTTGCGTTTTTATTTGATATGGTTATTTGTTTTGATGTTAATATTGTAATTAATTTATAATCAGATGATTAGGTGTATTATTCCCC
>CAZQTM010000259.1:0-3233 GCA_964595855.1 uncultured Lachnospiraceae bacterium
AGGTTCTATAGAAATGGGTCATTTAAAAACTAACTTATGACCCCAATATCATATAATACAATATAATATATAATATGCCAAAAAGTTCATTTACAAAAACGTTTGAACAGATTACCATGGCTAATAACAACAAATAAGAAGGGGAATGAAATATGGCAATGATTGTTTATGGCACTAGAGTGTTTGTTAAAAAGATGGGATATGTAGGCGGTCATGTAGAATGTTCAGTATGTACCAAGTACTATAAAATGTTAATGATTAGATATAGAAAATGGGCACACTTGGAATATCTTCCGTTATTTCCTGTAAAAACTACATATTTCAAAATGTGTCCGGTTTGTGGCTATGGGTATGAGTTAAAGAAAGATGTCGCAAAGGGAGAAATATCTTCAATTAATCCACAGGAAACTCAGAATTTTGATTACTATGCAAAGCATATATTAGCAAATAAGCCAAAGGGAATTATGTCTGTAGATCAGAGTTATGAATTCTGGGCTAAAGATATGGTTTCTGGCGAGGAAATCTGCGTTGCCTCCAGTATTACAAAAGAAGATGTTAAGAAGATGAAGAAAGAACGTGGTGCTAAAAAAGTTCCAATTATTGATGTCAAGTAATTGGGAGGTTATGTTATGGAACCTGGATATGGTGTAGGATTTCTTATAGGAATAGTCATTTGTGGTATTTTGACGTTTTGGGCATTTTATGAAAAAAGAAGCAGTGAAAAAAAGATACAAAGTATTTTGAATGAATTGCCAGAAGAAATATATAATCAACTTGAAAATGCAAACTATGAAGTGTGTAGTGATAACGCTAATTTTATGTATGGTAGAAGCTATATTTATGAGATCATTCAAAAGAATGGTGGAGTAGGTGTAGGTGTGATGTATTATATGCCGGCGCAGAATGCTAAGATATTACCTTATACACTTGATTATTTATTCCTTAACCAGAATGAATATGAGAATAATATGAACATTGTTAAAGAAGGAATACTAGTTAAAACAGTTCACAATCGTACCAACATGCCATATAAGGTTTGTAGGATTGAATTATCAAGATAGCATAACACTTTTTACTTATGCTTACATTAGAAGTGATTTTACTGTATAAGTGGAAACTATTAAATTCAGGTTGTAATAATAATCTTAGTGTTGTTCAGGAAACTAGTTCTTCAATTGCATTAACTATTCAAGAAATGTCACAGGGAGTTATTGCAGAAAGCGAGAATGCTTCACAAATCAGTTCAAAGATGAAAGAAGCTAATAATAAAGTTCTGGACATTTCACAATTCTCAAGTGAACTTGATGATGTTTCAACCAATGCGAGCCGGATTGTAACAGAGGGATCTGAGAAGATAAATAATATGAGAAATCATATGCAAATTATCAATGAAGCTGTCACTAAATCTTACTCAACTGTTCAGGACTTAAATTTGAACATGGATGAAATTGATAGCTTTCTTGATGGCATTAATCAAATTGCAGATAGGACCAATTTACTTGCCTTAAATGCAACAATAGAAGCTGCAAGAGCTGGTGAATCAGGAAAAGGATTTGCTGTTGTAGCTGATGAAATAAGAAAGTTGGCAGAGCAAAGTACAAATACGGTAAGCAAAATCAACTCCATTCTTAAATTGATTAAAGATAAAACAGAGAATGTTCTTGATGAAGTAAGTAAGGGCAATATTGCAGCGAACGAAGGTGCCATCGCTGTTAACTATGTATATAATAACTTTGATATGATACAAACCTCTTTTAAAGATATTAGCAAGCACATCTCAGATGAAATTATTAGAATTGATGAAGTTACAGAGTTGTTTTCAGAAATTAATAAAGAAACTGAAAATATTGCATGTATATCGCAAGAACATGCAGCTTCTACTGAGGAATTAATGGCAACAACCGAAGAGCAAAAGGCAAATATAGAGAGTATTTATATTTTAATGCAGAATGTTAAAGTAGCAAGCGATCGCTTACAAGGTATTACAAAGGTATAAATATCGGATATAAATATCTATATCTAAAACTCCACTGAAATTATTAAATTCATTACTACATACATAACTATAGACCTTGCTTAGTTTTCCAATGGCAAGGTCTATTGTACTATCAAATATAGATGTGCTTGATCAGCATAAAGCAACAGCATGAGAAAGTGAGTGTGTTAAAGGTGAAGAAAAAAGTTTATATATTACTTATTTGCGCAGTAATGCTCGGTGTTTCTGGATGTAGTAATGCAGATAGAGAAAAAAATGATTTAGAAATCAATGAAGAAGAAATTGTAATTCCTGATGCGTATGAATCGGTTTTGAATAATACTTTCAAGCTTATAGTTGATATGGATCCAGATTATGTGTGTGATGAAGGTGAAATAAGCATAGTTGAGTCAATGATTGGGAAGTCGGCTTCTGAAGGATTGGATTCTATAGGATATACAATAATAGATATTGATGAAAATGGAGTTGATGAATTAGTTATTGCAGAGAAATCTGATGATGGAAAAGGTAATAGAATACTTGATATATATACTATAAAGGACGATAAAGCATTTTTGATTATAGAAGGATTTGTTCGAGATAGATATTACCTTCTTGATGATAATACGATTTATAATGAGGGATCAGGAGGGGCTGCATATACTATGTTTGGTGTATATGAACTGCTTGAGGATGGAATAACCCTTTCTGCAATTGATTACTATTTTTCAGATTATCAAGATGAAGAAATGACAGAGTGGGGATGGTTTCACAATAAAGATGGCAAGTCCAATAAATCTCAAAGTGAATGGATGGAGTTTAAAGATGAGAATGAACCTTTTAATATGATGAGTGACTATCTTGATAGAACACAAAAACTTGAACTTACATACTTGATTGATTATGATTTTATCAGTCGGTGATTTGTTTTCTAACTATTGGAAGGGGGACAAACATTGCTAATACGAATACATTTCAGATATACAGAAGAAACATGGACTACATACAATAAGACACTTAATTTAGCAATGCTCAGTATCATATTTCTAGCCTTTATTGCGGCACTCACAGAATTGAAAACGAACAGTGCACCATCAAAGTTTATTGTGATAGGTCTTGTATTTACTGTGATAGGTCTTGTATATTTGATCTTTGCATTGAAAGCATTGAAAGTTTTGCTTAGAAGAAAAGAGAGGATGAAAGGTAAGCGCTTAATTTTAGGGTATACCCAAAGTTTTTCGGAATCCTATTGCTAGGA
>CAZQTM010000260.1:0-3228 GCA_964595855.1 uncultured Lachnospiraceae bacterium
TAGAAAGCTTGAGTATTTCAGTTATCATTCCGGTTATGAAGGTAGTGCTTGATCCTAAGTCAGTACAGACAAACAAGTATCTCGCAGCCATATATAACGGATTACATTTAACAAATACCATGCAGTTCACGGCAATTATGATGATTGCTGTAATTTTTGCGTTTGTATTAAAGAACCTGTTTTTATTTTTGCAGAATGTGGTACAACTTAGGTTTGTATACACGAACCAGTTTGCCACTTCAAGAAGAATGATGATTAATTTCATGAAGCGCCCATATGAATATTATCTGAATGCAGATACATCGGTTATTCAGCGTATGATAACATCAGATGTGAATAATATGTATGGACTTATCTTAAGCATATTACAATTAACAAGTGAAATAGTTGTATTTACCTGCCTGGTAGTAGTACTGTTACTTGTTGATGCAACAATGGTCCTTACCATTGCAGCACTATTAGTTGGAATTTTATTTCTCATTAAAGTAGTATTAAAGCCAATTATGAGAAAAGCAGGAAAAGACAATCAGGATTATTATAGTGGTCTTTATAAATGGATTGAAGAATCGGTAATGGGCATAAAAGAGATAAAGGTTACCAATAAGGAACATTATTTTATTAATGAATATGCAAAATGTGGTTATGGATATGTGGACGCTGTACAAAAGTATAATATATATAATGCAACGCCAAGATTATTAATTGAGACTGTATGTATAGCCGGACTGATTGGATATATGCTTGTGATTATGATGAATGGTGCAACGATGGACAAAATGCTTCCACAGCTTTCTGTATTTGCCTTAGCTGCGATGAGGTTACTTCCAAGTGCCAATCGTATCAATAATTACACGACCTCCATATCCTACTTTGAACCATTTTTTATGGGTGTAAGTGACAACTTACAAGAAGAGATTCATGATAAAAATGTTGTGTATGATCCGGAAATATATACAAAAAAGAAGCTGATTAATAAGCTTCCTGTGAACAAAGAGATTACCTTAAAAGATATTACCTATAAATATCCAAATACAGATGTACTTATTTTTAACCATGCCGGGATGACCATACCAATTGGTTCAGCAGTAGGTATCGTAGGTACTTCAGGAGCAGGAAAGACAACGGTTGTTGATATTTTACTGGGTCTTTTACAGCTTGATAGCGGTAATATATTTGCAGATGGAATTAATGTAAAGGAACATTATGAGGAATGGCTGAAAAACATTGGATATATACCACAGACCATTTTCATGATAGATTCCACAATTCGTAAGAATGTAGCATTTGGTTACGCAGATGAAGAAATCGATGATAACCGTGTATGGGCAGTTTTAAAGGAAGCTCAGCTGGATGAGTTTGTAAAAGGTCTTCCTGATGGACTTAATACCAGCATTGGAGAAAGAGGAATCAGACTTTCCGGCGGGCAGAGACAGCGTATCGGGATTGCCAGAGCGTTATTTGAAGATCCGGAAGTTCTGGTACTGGATGAAGCAACATCAGCACTGGATAACGATACAGAAGCAGCAATTATGGAATCCATAAACAGATTACATGGTAAAAAAACGCTGATTATTATAGCACACAGACTTCAAACAATTGAAAAATGTGACATGGTATTCAGAGTTGAAAATGGTTCTATTGACAGAGAAAGATAGAAATGCGATTGAGAGGAACAACATATGAAGAAATTATGGAACTGGGGATGGAGTATTTATCATAAATATGAGGAAGTATTGAGTTATTTGATTTTTGGTTTCCTAGCATTTGTGGTAAATTATGTGGTTTATGCAGTAGGTATCAAGGCTTTTTCACTAAATTACCAAGTATCCAATATGATAGCATGGGTAGTAGCAGTAATTTTTGCATACTGGACAAACCGTACTTTTGTATTTAAGAGTAAAACAAAAGAGATTACAAGTATATTAAAAGAATTTGCTTCTTTCGTATCTGCCAGACTAGCAACACTGGTCTTGGAAATTGTTATTTTATGGCTGTTTGTAGATGTATTAAGTATCAATGATATGTTTGCAAAATTAGTTGGACAGTTTGTTGTAATTGTAACCAATTATTTTTTAAGTAAACTATGGATATTTAAAAAGAAAAAATAGGAGTCAGACTATGTCGCCCCAAAAGAAACGTCAGGCAAATTTTGAATTATTGCGTATTGTTGCAATGCTTATGGTAATTACCCTCCATTATCTACAGAAGGGCAATGTGCTTAATAAGCTGTCAGTTGATGATAGCTTATTAAATCATGTTATATGGCTTGTAGAAGCATTCTGTATTGTGGCAGTGAACGTTTATGTTCTGATTAGCGGTTATTTTCTGATCGATGCGAAATGGAATCCATGGAAAGTATTTAAGCTTATCATGGAAGTATTGTTTTATTCTATTCTTGTTCCGGTTGTTATGATGATAGTTGGAATTATACCATTCTCATCATGGAATGTTTATGACTGGATGAATGTGATTTTACCAATAGAGACAGAACACTACTGGTTTGCCACCGCTTATGTCGTGATGTACTTACTAGCTCCTTTGCTCTCTATAGCAGTAAAACAAATGCCAAAAAGACAATTGCAGATTACCATTTTGCTATTACTTATTTTCTTTTCCATATCAAAATCCATTAATCCTGTTTTACTTGCAACAGATAAATATGGATTTGACTTTGGCTGGTTTATCTGCCTGTTTTTAATAGCAGGATATATTAAAATTTATGGTATTTCATATTTTAAGAATTGCAAACGCAGTTTTTTGTATTATTTACTTGGAACTGTTTTAATATTTATAGCGGGAGCACTTACCGGGTACATATGTAGAATAACAGGAAAGATGGAATACTATATGGATATGACGTATAGTTATAACTATATCCTTGTATTATTTTCCTCTGTTTCCTTGTTCTATACGTTTCAGTTTATAAAATTACCAGATGGTAAGTTTGCTGATTTTATTTGTAAAATTGCTTCCTACACATTTGGAATCTACCTTTTACATGAAAATATTGCAATAAGAAATTTGTGGCCATCCTGGCTGCACATTGATGCATTTTTAGGAAAACCAACAATTATACTACATATGATATGTTCTGTATTAATTGTATTCCTGACAGGGACATTGATTGATTATATAAGAACTTTAATATTCAAATTGATTTCAGGTAAATTTAACAGATAGAAAACGAATGGGTATTGTTATGATTAGTAAGTTAAAGTCATTTTATTT
>CAZQTM010000261.1:0-3223 GCA_964595855.1 uncultured Lachnospiraceae bacterium
GTTTTCTTCGGTATACTTTGAACATTAATATCCGCTATTGTTCACCTGCATGAACGCCTATTTCAAATGAACTCTTAAATTTCAGAATACTCTTTCTGGCAATCTTCATAGCTTCCACTGACTCTTCTGCATTTTTGATTTCAAGTGTAAGTTTCTTCTTTTCATCCTTGCTTGCAACGTCAGCCATTAACCTGAGTTCTACAAGTCCTTTTTCTATTTCTGTTATCTTCGCTACATACTGTTCGTAAACTGTATCTGAATATTCTAGATCATGTTCATCATTCAAAAAGATTTCTCTTACAGAAACCATAAGTTTTGCTGACTGTTGAATGGTTGCTTTCTTTCCCAAAAGGCCAACTGTCCCTACCGCACCACCAATACCAGCTCCAACACCGAGCCCGAGTATGGCCCCTCCACCAACTATTGCAGCTGTACCACCTGCCATTCCTAACCCACCAATAGCAATTGCTCCTCCACCTAAATAAGCAAGGCAAGCACTTGTTAATGCTGCACCGCTAAGTCCTACAAACTGTGCACCAACCAAAGCTGTCGCAATTGCGGGAGCAAATGCACCTGCTGAAAAAACAACCGCTACAGTAATCGCCGCTGTAATTGACACTGATTTAATCACTGTCTTTAAAACTTCATTAAGTTCAAGAGTTACTTTATCATAAGATTTTCTAAGTCTTTTTACATATCCAGCCTTGCAATAATTATTTGGGAAAAAAGTATCTAAATAATTATCACCTTCCGTTTTTTTATATCCAATTATAGGCGCTTTTAAAGCATCATATCTTTTACTTGGTACATCATTACCCTTTTTATCCTTTTCAATACTTAGTGGATAATATGGTTCAAAAAGCATACTTTCTAACAGAACCAACCTTAACCAAGGTTTTGTTGGCTCATTTACACTTACTTTCTCAAGTAATTCTTCTTTCGAATACCAATGCAACTCTGAATTTATATCTTGCACAAAATCAGCAAATCCACTTTGCATATATGATTGCCATTCACCCAACCACTCTCGTTTAAGAGACATCACTTTATCTTTTTCTATTGGTGCAGTAGTAGCATCAATATCATTGAGAGTCTTATAATATTCAAGGTTATATAAAATCTCCGTTTGTTCTATGGTCAAACCGAATTTATCTAAATCCATTCCTTCACCTAACCTTTCATATATTCTATCATCCGTCTTCATATAGGTATTTTGTTCGATGCCTTGATACATTTGCTTGATTTTTACAACATTACGAACTTTTAAGAAATTAACCGTTTCCGCTCCCACAGCAATGGCAAATCTTCCTACACCAACATAATTAACAGACACCCAATATTTTTGTGAAACAACTGCCTCTGTAATATCTATGGTAGTAAAAACACCGGTTGAAATTGTAAGCATTCTGGTTAATGTGGGATTTTTGTAAGGTCTCACTTTTTCCCAGTCAATTATAGATAACTCTTTGATGGAGCCAATTTGACACTCTTTAATTTCAATAGCAAATCTGCGAATAAAATAGAATGCTCGTACAATACACTCATTAGCAATAACCGGAATAGCTTGCTTTCCTAGTTCTATTGCAACTCCAAGTTCTCCTCTTAAATCGAATTTTACAACCGTATCTTTAAGAATCTTACCATTCTCATCATGTTTAGCAAACAATGTGCCGTTAAATAATTTAGACAAAAAAACGGATAAAGAATTATCCCCAAACTTTAAATTTCTAAATAGCGGCAAAACTGACAATTCCTTTGCCATTGACAAAATAGGCCCTGGAATTCCTGTCCCACCACTTATCCCAGCTGTACTACTCGAACCTGCTATATCACTTACAAGATGGAAAAACCACACTATCGTTCCTTTCAATAATTTATCTGGTACATCTTTTCCTATAAAAATTCTGTTTTTTTCCGGAACAGGTACAATCATAAATTTACCACTCACATCTGTTCCATATGACTTTTCAGTAAACTGCGTAAGTAACGAAAACATCAAACCTATAATCGTTGGATGATGGGCAAAATCCCTTAAATGATGTTGCAATCCACCTCCAAAATCCGGAGTATTTCCATCTGCTGGAATAGGGAATTTTTTCTCCAAAAACGCAACACATGATTTAATATCATTATCCTCACAGCCAAGTATTTTTGATGTTTTCTTCACAAAACTATTCACAGTTTCATCTGCAATACTTCTACCTGCTTCTAAGTTAAAATCACCTACCCAAAACATATCAAGCATTCCACACAATATTCCTGATGAAATTGAAACCAAATAGTCCAACTTATCAGCTTGGCTTGAAAGCATTTGGACTTGGTTATCAAGATCATATATCGTTTGCTCTATACCTGAATTTGCTACCTTTTCAATACTTGTAACAAGTACTACCTCCATATTTTCATTAGAACCCATAATTCAACACACCTCCGCAATTATTCTATATCTCTCTTCACATAAGACAATTCTATTTCATAGCCGAGAGCCTTCATCATAAACACAAAGGTCTTATTGACCACACAGTCCTGCTTTTTAATGAAGTGGTTGACAAAGGTCTTCCTAGTTTCTATCTCTTCGTCAAACTCTGCCTGTATTTTAACTTATTTCACAAATCAGATGGTTAATTATACCAAACAATCATTTTATATTACAGTACCTTACAGTAAACTTTTCAAGTATTCAATTTCATTAATTATTTCGTTTAATTATTTTTTAAAAAGCACTCACCACAATGTCCAAAATAAATTTATCCTTATCCATCCGTCTCCTTACCACTCCGTTATTACGTTCTACACATTCTGTAAGGTTCTGTAACCCGAATCCATGGTTTTTTCTATCCTGTTTTTTACTTCTCTGGCTCACTGGACCTGCAATTGAATTGGATATTAAGACCGTCAGAAAATTCTGATGTAATCCAATCGATACCTCAATCCATCGATTCGTTTCCATTTTTTCGCAGGCCTCAATTGCATTATCAAGAGCATTCGCAAATATAGTGCAGATATCATAATCATTAATTAACATTGGTGCATGGATAATTCCTTTTACTTTTAATGCAATGTCCCTCTCTTTGCACCTACCCAGTTTTTCATTTAATATGGTGTCAATAATTCCATTTCCACTGTTAATAACAGGTTTAATATCTTCTAGATGTTGTGATACATCTTCTATGTAAATTCTAGCCTGGTTATTTTTTTCTTCCTTCATAAGATTTAATATTAC
>CAZQTM010000262.1:0-3211 GCA_964595855.1 uncultured Lachnospiraceae bacterium
AGGGAGAAAAACATGCCAAAGGTATCTATTGCAATGCCATTATATAATGCTGAAAAATACGTGAGTGAAACAGTAAAAAGCCTATTAGTACAGACATATGAAGACTTTGAAATAATAATAGTAGATGATGCCTCAACAGACAACAGTGTGAAAATTGTTTCTAGAATTGATGACAGTAGGATTCGATTATTAAAGAATAGTGTAAATATGGGAATTGCAGCAACTAGAAATAGAGCAATAGAAAACTGTGTGGGTGAATATATTGCGTTAATGGATGATGACGATATTGCACCAAATTATAGAATAGAGAAAGAAGTAAATTTCCTGAATGAAAACAATGGTATTGATGTAGTAGGAGGACATTGCAGATTCATAGATGAAAATGGGCAGCAGATAAAAAACAAGCAATGGAATGTATTTCAAAACCCCAATTATATCAAAGCGTATTTATTATTGGGTGACGCTATGCCAAACGGCTCCACGATGTTTAGAAGTACTTTTATAAAAGCCAATCAACTAAAATTTCAAGATAATATGTATGGTGCGGAGGACTATCAGTTTTGGGTAGAGTGTTCTTTGAAGGGGACGATAGCAAATATAGATGAAGTATTACTATATTGGAGAATTGGACATGATAATGCAACCGGGCGTATAATGGAGCAAAAATGGGAGCAGCGAAGAAAAGTATTGGAAAATATTCGCAGGTATGCATTGGAAGGTAATGGATTTAACCTATCGGAGAAAGAGATAAAATTTCTAACCCATGTATTTGATGAAGACGGAATCATAGATAATGCAGAGGAAATGCAGGTGTTATTCCAAACTTTAAGGAAAATATCTAAGCAGGCACACCAAAAGAACATGCAGAATGCAAAAGAGATAACAACAATGTGTAGAAAAAGATTTGGTGAAAAAGTAGGAAAAGCATTTTATTTATGGAAATAAAAAAGAAAGAGAAAATGTATATGCAGAAAATAGAAAAAAGTAAAGAGTGCCCATTAATTTCTGTAATATTACCAACGTACAATCGTGAAAAGAAAATTACAGCTTCTATACAAAGTATATTAGAACAAACATATAAAAATATAGAACTTATAATTGTAGATGATTGTTCTAAGGATCAAAGTATAGAAGTGATTCAAGAAATAACGGATAGCCGCATTCGATTGATAAGAAATGAAAAAAATGAAGGACCGGCAAAGTCTAGGAATATAGGTGTATCATATGCAAAGTCTGAGGTTATTGCATTTAATGATAGTGATGATATTTGGCATAAAGATAAATTAGTAAAACAGATGAGTTACTGGAGAGAACATCCAGATAAAATTATGCTATATTCCCGCTATAATAATTATATGGGAAGAGAAGTAGGTGTAATTCCGGCATATTATTATGAAAAATCAAAGTTAGAGGGAGATATTTTCTATTCTCTATTAGAAGGGAATAAAGTGGGTACTCCAACCATTCTTATGAAAAAAAAGGTGTTTGAAGATTTAAAGGGATTTGACACAAATTTAAAGGCATTGGAGGATTGGGATTTAGCAATTCGAGTAGCACATAAGGGAGAAATTGGTTTTATAGAGGAAAGTCTTGTGAATGCTTATGGAGAAAAAGAAGGAATAAACTCCAACATGGATAATTTAATCAATGCACAAATAGAGATTATAGCAAAAAATTGTATTAATGAAAAAAGCAAGATACATTTAAAAGACTCTGTTATTTTTTTATTAGAACGTATTGTGAAATATACACGACAAGCAGATAGAGGCAGTTATGAAAAACGAATTATTCCAAGGATTGTGGAGAACAAACTAAGCTATGAATTACTTATAGACACACTGCAGAAAAAAGTAAAAATGGAAGAGAACTACCACTTGTTGACAGTGTTGATTGAAAAAGAAAAAGTAATGCAAAGGATACATACTTATTTTAAAACACAAAATTGGAATAAGCTAGCAATCTATGGGTATGGTAAGGTTGGAAAAATTTTTGTGAAAATGATTCAGGATACAGATCTGGAAATATGCTATATAATTGATAGAAGCAAAGTTCAGGAGGATGGTATAGTTTTTAAGAGCCTTGAAGAAATAGATTCAAAACCAAATGTAATTATTGTTACAACGCCTATTGCTTATAATGAAATGTCAGAAAAAATCGGGAAATTTTCTAATAGTATCGTGAAATACATAGGAGAAATAATACAATGAGAAAATGCGCAATATGGGGAATAGGAGCAGAATATGAGCAATATGTGAATCAAATACAATATCAAATCTTCTTAGGAAAGATTTCCATTGAGGTGTATGTTTCAAAGGATAAGTATTGTGAGGTTTTAGATGGAAAAAAAGTTATTTGTCCTGGAGACATTAAGCAAGGAATGTTTGAATATCTTATTGTCTGTAATACGCTGCGTTTCAAGGAAATAAAAAAACAGGCAATGAAACTTGGCGTAGCGGAGGAAAAAATATTAGATGTAGAAATTTTAGCAATTCCATTTTTTGATTTTGAACAATATGCAAAGCTCATGGAAAATCCGGTTTCCATAATAGCAGATGATTGCTGGGGAGCCGAGGCATATCACTATTTACATTTACCTTTTTCATCACCATTTATATTATGTTATATGATAGCAGAAGACTATATGAAAATGTTAGAGAATCTGGATTATTATTTGGGACAATCATTACAATGCTTTCAGGAAGCAGACATGGATACTATGCAGCATCCTATTGGGTATTTGGGAGAAGGGGAAAATAAGGTTAAATTATATTTTAATCATGCAACTTCTTTTAAGCAGGCAAGAGAAGATTGGTTGCGTCGAACAGATAGAATGAATAAAGATAATATCCTTGTAAAGATGACATTGCTGAGTGAAGAAATGGCAGAGCGATTTTCTGCGTTACCATTTTCAAACAAAGTTGGGTTTTATATAAAAGAGTCAAAATGGAAGGATATCTATTATTTACGTGAATGGAGATGGAATGATAATTATATGAGAAGATATAGGGGATATAGTTATGCAGAATATGTTCGTAATAGTGTGCGGCAGGAGAAAGTAAAACCATATAATATTTTAAAACTTTTATCCGGAGAGCAAAACTTTATGAGAAAAGAGTAATAGGCACAAGAGTGTAGTCTGAGAGAAAGGCATGGTTATTAATATGAATATATATTTATATGGAACTGGAAGCGGAGCAGAAAATTTGTATTT
>CAZQTM010000263.1:0-3209 GCA_964595855.1 uncultured Lachnospiraceae bacterium
TCGGACAGTCTATATTCGAGTAGGATTTGCTTTAAATAAATTCCTAAAATGCTTGTTCTACAGGTAATATCGTGCAAAAAAGACTAATACTGCTTATCAGGCAGCATCAGTCTTTTTTGAGGTTAAAGTATAATCTAATACTATTTCATTCCATTATATAATGTTCCCAGAAGTACTTCGTTTGGATCCTGACTCAATTCCCAAACCATAGCACCACCTAATTTCTTTGATTTAATATAATCAGTTTTATAGGCAATTGACTGTGGATCTTCATAACTAATAAAAATAGAACCGTCAAATAGCCAAGGTACCATGGACTGAGAATGAAAATGTCTGGTAAATGTAGGTTTGCTCAAATAATTATCTACAATTAACTGATAGCTTATAGAATTTGCACCAGCATAAGTCTGATACAATCCATTATTTGTATTATTTACGGAAGAAAGCAAATATCCGTAAAATGGAATACCAAGTACCAGCTTATCAGCAGGGAAAGAAGCATTAATCCATGCATTTACTGCAGAATCCACACTTGCCTTATACTGAGGTGAAGTATCATTGTTCATATAGAGCGGTGCGTGAAGATCCGTGTAAGCATCCCACATTCCGTGTAAATCATATGTCATAATAGTTGCATAATCTAAGTATTGTGACAATTTTGCCATTTCTACATTTTTTACATAAGAACTTCCGGCTCCGCCAGCAATTGTAAGAAGGTAATGCTTATTATCCAAAGCTCCTTGTGCATCAAGCTTTTCTCGATTTTTTTGAAGTAGTAGTGTGAAGTTTTGTTTATCTTCCGGACGTTTTGAATTGGTAGTCAAACCTCCACTGACAGGATATTCCCAATCAAGATCGACTCCATCAAATCCATATTGTTTAATAAAAGCTACACAACTTTCTGCAAATATAGTTCTGGAAGTATCCGTAAGAGCAGCATCGGAGAATTTTCCAGACCAGTTCCAGCCTCCTACCGAAATTAGCGTTTTCAAATTAGGATTTGTCTGCTTTAAGGAATTTAAAAGTTTAAAATTGTTTGGATCAACGTCTGGATACCCCATTGTAAGTTTTAAGTCAGAACTTATATTTGCAAACGCATAATTAATATGAGTTAACTTATTTGCATCAATCTGATTCGGTAAGTAGCGTGAATACGCCGCCCATGCAGCATAATAACCAACTACTTTTCTTGATGATGTCTGATTAGGTGATACAGGCGTCACTGGTTGAGGCGTAGGGGATATAGGAGTAGGTGATATAGGCGTCACTGTTTCTGGTGCTACTGGTTCAGGCGTCACTGTTTCAGATGTCACTGGCTGAGGCGTCACTGATTCAGGCGTCACTGGTTCAGTCTTAGATGATACCGTTGTTACAGAAATCGTGTTACTGGATTCTGATAGAACTCCTTTTGCATTTTTTGCTTTAACATAGAATTTATAATTAGTTGCCGGTATCAACCCTTTTACTACATATGTAGTAGTTGCTGTCGAAGCAAGATATGTGTTGTTACGGTAAATATCATATGTTTTTATTTTGTCTTTAGATGCACTCCATGATAGTGAAACGGATGTGTCTGTGAATGTAACCGCTTGTAAATTTGTGGGTGCGGCTGGTCTACTTTGAACAGGTTTTGCGGCAGCAGAATCCCTACTTACGAAGCCGTTAAAGATTGTAAAGAAAATAACGGTAAGAGCTAGTACAGTTTTTTTATTAATCGGTATTTTCATCAATTAGTTCCTCCCGGTTGTTAATAAAAAAAGTATAGAATGTCGTATTTTCTTTGAATAGTTCGTAAAATATGGTAAAATGAAGGCCAATTTTTCCAATAATCATTAGATTTATTATTTTACCTTATATTTTAAATATTCGAAAAAATATTCCGGATCACCTTTTACAAAATCCTGTTTAAATATAAATAATGCACGATTCTTTATCATTATTTTATAATATGCATCTCTATCCAAAATCTTTGTAATAAGTGAAAAATCATATTCTTTTTCTGCATACTTATCAGCCTGTATCTTTATAGCATTTTCTGTGATACTGATCTTATGCTTACCATCTAAATGACGCAATTTAAAAAAGGGAAATTGAATAAAACTTTCTATCTCCGGAAAGAAAAATGCCACTACAAGTCCTGATGCAGCAATTATTAAATCTTTTATGTCCTGAGACAATATTGCTCCGAATAACATCTGTAAGATAAGATTTACTATAGCTAAGGATGATCCAATTACAAATAGTATCAGTAGGATTCTTCTCATCGTTTTTAACTCAACACAGTTTATTTTTAATAATTTTGACTTGTTCATTTCTGCAATAATTTCAAATTTTACTTCCATATTATATCCTTCTTCCATTCACACAAAGTAATTTTAATACCACATAATATCATTTGGTTATGCTTATAATCCTAAAGAATGATTATTGCGTCTGATGATATATTTTTGAAAACTGATACACATTCTAAATAAATATTACTAATATCAGTAGTATTATTGTAATAACAACCCCAATACCAATCCCTGTCTTTTTTATATTCTTTGCCACCTCAGGATGTTTCTTTCCTATAAAATATACTGGCAATCCAAATATTGAAGCAACAATTATAAACTCTCCTGGCCTAAATGCTCCTTGCGAAAAACTCTAACGTCCAATCTTTATCAAGAAACATATTCAAAATGCCACAAAGTGCACAACAACAGATAACTCTTAAAATAGCTTGATAAATATTTACTCTGAGTCCACCCATCACATCTTCCAAATCAAATTGTTCTAAAATTACATGCTTTTCAAACTTGACAATATCTTGTGCTATATCCAAGAATTTATTACCATAGGTTTACAGTCAATACTTTTTCATAATCTATAGTATTTTATTTTTTTCACCTTACACCCTAAATTTAAAGCATTATAAATTCATTTTTATTAAATTTTAACACTCCCTCATCTCGCATATTACATAGCTCACGTGATAGCGCACTTCTATCTACACAAAGATAAAATGCAAGTCCTTCTCGGTTATAAGGTATTGAAAAGGATTTTGAATGATTCATTTGAATTTGTGAATTGAAAAAAGCTAATAACTTTTCCCTTGTAGTACGTTTTGATAATATCTCCATTTTCTGATTCAGCATTATATTTTTTCTTGCAATCATAGAAAGCATATTTTCTATCAGATTCCAATGAAAAACACAGGCATTATTACA